>CAJXGP010000560.1 GCA_913053915.1 uncultured Ignavibacteriales bacterium
ACTTTCCGTTGGAGATAAAATGGCTGGGCGGCATGGTAATAAAGGTGTGGTCGCCAAAATTGTTCCTATTGAAGATATGCCGTTTTTACCTGACGGGACACCTGTCGACATAGTTCTCAATCCTCTCGGTGTACCTTCCCGAATGAACCTTGGGCAGTTATATGAAACGGCGCTAGGTTGGGCCGGTAAAAAATTGGGAGTAAAATTTGCTACTCCGATTTTTGACGGTGCTAAAATTGAAGATGTCGATGAATGGTTGGACAAGGCAGGAATTGAAAGGGGTAGTAAAACAATCCTTTTTGATGGGAGGAGCGGTGAACAATTACACCAAGAAGTAACATGCGGTTATATCTATATGCTTAAGTTGGGTCATTTGGTGGATGATAAAATTCATGCGCGATCAATTGGACCATATTCTCTTATTACTCAACAACCGTTAGGCGGTAAAGCTCAATTCGGTGGTCAAAGATTTGGTGAAATGGAAGTTTGGGCACTTGAAGGTTACGGAGCTGCTCATATCCTCCAAGAAATCCTTACTGTTAAAAGCGATGATGTAGCTGGTAGAGCTAAAGTTTATGAAGCAATTGTTAAAGGTGAAAACTTACAGGAACCTAATATTCCTGAATCGTTCAATGTGCTAATTAAAGAACTTCAAGGCCTTGGGCTCGATATTAAAATAAACTAGCATTACAAGAACTTTTCTGCATAATGCAGATAATAATTTTCACTTAGAAATAAGGAGATTAAAAATGCCATTTAGAATTCAAGAAAATGCAATGCGTAATATTAGTAGTATTACTATCGGTTTAGCTAGCCCCGATGATATATTATCCAGATCACATGGTGAAGTAACTAAACCGGAAACTATTAATTATAGATCTTTTAGACCTGAAAAAGACGGCCTCTTTTGTGAAAAAATATTCGGTCCAACCCGTGATTGGGAATGTTTTTGTGGAAAATATAAACGAATTCGTTATAAAGGAATTATTTGTGATAGATGCGGGGTTGAAGTTACACAGAAGAGCGTACGGCGTGAAAGAATGGGGCATATTGCACTGGCAGTGCCCATTGTTCATATTTGGTTTTTTAGATCGCAACCATCCAAAATTGGAAATATTATCGGACTTAGTCTTAAGGAATTAGAGAAAATAATTTATTATGAATCCTATGTTGTACTCAACCCTGGTCCAACAGGTTTAAGCAGATTAGATTTAATTTCCGAAGATCAATACTTTGAGGTTCTTAATTCACTTCCGGCAGGAAATGAAAAACTGATAGATACCGATCCAAAAAAATTCTTTGCAAAAATCGGTGGAGAAGCCGTCAGGGAAATTTTAAAAAATACTAATATAGAAGAATTATCAAAGGAGTTAAGAGAACAACTTAAGGGTGAAACCTCACAGCAGAAGAAAACCGACCTTCTAAAAAGATTGAGAGTTATTGAAGCTTTCAAAGAAAGAGAAGGGAAGGTTATTAATAAACCTGAATGGATGGTGTTAAGTTATATCCCTGTAATTCCACCTGAACTAAGACCTCTTGTTCCACTTGAGGGCGGTAGATTTGCCACGAGTGATTTGAATGATTTATATAGACGTGTTATTATTAGAAATAATCGTTTAAAAAGACTTATAGATATTAAAGCTCCTGAAGTTATACTAAGAAACGAAAAAAGAATGCTTCAAGAAGCAGTAGATGCTTTATTTGATAATTCACGCAGAGGAAGTGTTGTTAGAAGTGACAATAATCGTCCGTTTAAATCTTTAAGCGATATGCTCAAAGGTAAACAAGGAAGATTTCGTCACCATAAAGCTCAGCAAATTTCCTGGGATATATTGTTAGTGGATGAAGCCCACAAATTAAAAGATAAAAACACGACCCGTTGGAAATTCGTTGATGGAATCCAGAAAAAAAGATTTTTTTAGGGGAGCTTGGACTTGATGGAACGTTAAGACCTATTAGAGGCGCATTACCACTTGTAATGAAAGCTAAGAAAAGTGGCTATGAAGAAATTTATTTACCAAAAGAAAATGCTGTTGAAGCAGCTTTAGTAGAGGGGATAAAAATTTTTGGAGCTAGGACATTAAAAGAAGTGATGGAACATATTAATGTTCCGATTTCTACAGATGTTTTAACAAAAGAAGAAAAAATTAGCAAAAAAATACCGCTTCAACCAAAAACAAAAATAAATTATAAAAAAGAAAAAAAGGATTCTGATTTTTCAGATATTAGAGGACAAGAGACTGCAAAAAGGGGACTTGAAATAGCGGCTGCTGGTGGACACAACATAGCTATGTATGGTCCACCCGGTACAGGAAAGACAA
>CAJXGP010000561.1 GCA_913053915.1 uncultured Ignavibacteriales bacterium
AAAAAATAAGCATGAGATTATTCACATCGGTTCAAAATGACAAACGGCATTTTTTAAATAATTAGGACTTTTGAAATTGACTCACGAATATTTATCAAGATAAAAATTGTGATTTTATAAATATAGAATTAGAAGATCGCAATCCGCAAACTTCTGCTATATCTCCGTAAGTTGTAACCTTTCCGTAGGGTATTTCTGCAACAATTTTATAAACTCCATCAAAAAAATCTTGTTTTGTAGATGAGTTCTTAAAATCATTCCGACTCTTTCCGGTAGAATTTTGATGTTTCATATTAACACATTAATTCTGAGCAAATTTTAATAGAAAAGCTTTAATGAATCTATTTAGATCACCATCCATTACGCTTTGGACATCGGAAGTTTCTTCATTAGTCCGGTGATCTTTTACCATATTATAAGGATGAAATATATAAGAACGAATTTGACTACCCCACTCAATTTTCATTTTGCTTTTCTCAACTTCATCAAGCTCCGCTTCCTGCTTCTCTTTTTCCAGTTTATACAATTTTGATTTTAACAGTTTCATGGCGTTGGTTTTATTCTGAAGTTGTGAACGCTCACTTTGGCAAGCAGCGACAGTTCCGGTCGGAATGTGTGTTATGCGAACTGCCGTTTCAACTTTATTAACATTTTGCCCTCCTTTTCCACCCGAACGATATGTATCAATTCTCAAATCAGCCGGATTAATGTTTATCTCAATTGTGTCGTCTACTTCAGGAATAACAAATACTGAAGCGAAGGATGTATGCCTTCTCCTATTAGCATCAAAAGGAGAAATTCTTACAAGTCTATGAACACCGTTCTCAGCTTTCAAATAGCCGTAAGCAAATTTTCCAAGCACTACAATAGTAACGCTTTTGATCCCGGCTCCTTCACCTTCAAGTATATCGACAATATTCATTTGAAAATTATTTTTTTCACTCCACCTTAAATACATTCTCATCAACATCTCAGCCCAATCTTGCGCTTCGGTACCGCCGGCTCCCGAATGAATTGTCAGGATACAGTTTTTAACATCATCTTTTCCGCTCAGCATGTTTCTGAATTCGGTTTCTTCAACTGCTTTCTTTAACGTACGAATTTCTTTTTCAATATCAGCCGAAAAAGATTCATCAGTCTCGAGTTGAGCAAGCTGAATAAATTCATCTAAATTTTTAGCTTTAGAGTTAATTTCTTTCCAGAGATCAACCCAAGTCTCAAGTGATTTAATTTCTTGAAGCATATTTTGAGCAGCAAATTGATCATTCCAGAAATCAGGTTCCGTTGTCCGATGCTGAAGGTCTTTTATTTTTATTTCCTTATTATCGACGTCAAAGATAACCTCGTAAATTAGAAATTCTTTTTTTGTATTCGTTTAATATTCTTAATTCTTCTTCGTACATATTTCTCTTTCACTAATTATTTTTAATCTATTTAAAAAATCCGTTAAAAATGTAAGACAAAATTACTAATAAATAATAATAAGTATTTCCAACAACAATTAACTAAATCTCAAGCTCTAATCTTAATAAAGCAGCGGCTAGGGTTTTACCTTGTGCATCATGTTTTAAAGATACCGTACCGCCTCCGCCGAGTGTGTTCCTCAATATAAAATTTAATGCACGAAGATTTGGCAGTTCATATCTTTCAACTTTACCAAGACAGATTTCTTTAAAATGTTCTTTTACTTTTTCAGTTGTAAGATATTTTTTTAAAATTTCAAACCCTTCATCATCATACGCAATAATTCCAACATTAGCGTCGTCCCCTTTGTCTCCGCTTCTACCGTGAGCAATATCCAATAATCTGATTTTCATTTACAACTCCATTATTTTTACTTCTGTTTTAACTAACTTTTTAGGAATTAGTGCCGGCCAATAAGCGACCACTTCACTTGGTTTGGGTCTACCTCCTGCAAAGCCGGTTACGCTTGGAGGTCCGGTTAAAATTAAGGGCGCAATTTCTTTTCCAAATCTTTCAACAGAATAATAATCATTTGAACGTACGGCAACTCTTAACATAATTTCATTGATTTGATCTTCATCTAATATTGTTGAAAGCGGACCATGACAAGAATTAAATCCTATAAATTCAGTTCTGACTTCATCAAAAGTTAATCCTAGATTTTCTAATCTTTTCCGTAATATTATGTCGGCGGCTTTTGCTTTAGTAAGAGCTTGAGGCCATGAATAGGTTAACGATGCAAATGCAGAATAACCGCTCGCATACGAGCAAGAAACTTTATAAAACTCGGTTTCACATTTACCTTTAACATTATAAACTCTAACTCTATTATTTCCCTCATCTTTTAATTTAA
>CAJXGP010000562.1 GCA_913053915.1 uncultured Ignavibacteriales bacterium
GATATGACAGTAAGTAGTGTTTTATAATTAACAATTAACAATTAGTAATAACCGCTATGCACGGTGTTGCGAGGATGAAATCTTTTGTTAAACTTAAAAAGACTGATATGTAAGGAATTGGGAAATAAATGTTCAAGGGGTGCGGACGAATACTTTCGTGTTGTATTATTTATGTTCGAAAAAATGCTTTTGCAATAAAATCTGAGTTCTAAAAAATGTATATTAACTAATGACTGAATCAGATATTAAAAATATATTAGAAACAGGTGAAACAGAAAAAATTGAATTTACCCCATTAGATAAGTGCTAACTATTTTTAATATTTCTTATATTTACTATCTAACGGGGTAAATGAAATTAAGAATAAAACGAGTCCGGCAATAATACCTGACATTGAAATTTGTGAAGTAAATAATAGTAATATAGTTGTTCTTAGCGTTGATGAGTTTCCTATTAAACCAGTTGCGTTAAAGGGGCGTTATTATAAAAGAGTAAAAAATTCTAATCACCAAATGTCGATTTCGGAAATATCCAACGCACATCTTAAAACAATTAATTCAAGTTGGGACTTTTATCCAGATCCGGTACATTCAATAAATAATTTGTCTGAAGAGAAAATTTATGGTTTTATTGAACAAATTGGAATTGATATTGATCTGCTCGCTTTTCTAAATAAATTTGAATTAATAAAAAATGATAAAATTACTTTTGGTGTCTTTCTACTTTTTACAGATAGTGAACCATTATTATCAACAATTGAGGTTGGTCGTTTTTCTTCGGAAACTATTATTAAAGATAGTTTAACTGTTAGGACTGATTTAATTAGCGAAGTTGAAATTGTTTTAGAATTTATTCGTAAGCATTTGAGTAAAGGTTATATAATAACAGGAAAAGCAAAACGTGAAGAACGATGGGAATATCCACTTGAGGCGCTTAGAGAAATTGTTATTAATATGGTCGTTCACAGAGACTATAGAAGTTCAAATGATTCAGTAATAAAAATATTTAATGATAGAATTGAGTTCTTTAATCCAGGGGGTTTAGTTGATAATTTAACTATTGAGCAGGTTATGAGTGGTAAATATCGCTCTCATATTAGGAATAAGCAAATTGCTAATATTTTTAAAGAAGCCGGCATAATTGAAAAATATGGTTCAGGAATTAAACGGGTTATTGAAACATTCAAAGGGTTTGGATTAAAGGTGCCCACATTTGATTCTATTGAGGGTGGTTTTTTGGTTACGGTTTATAATAATGACACCGATAAACGACTTGATAAAATATTATTTGCATTAAAAAAAAATAATAAAATATCAACAATTAAATTGGCCGAAATGAATAGTGTTAGCAAAAGCACCATATTGCGTGCCATTGCCGGACTGGTCTCGCTGGATGGGGGGGAAATACTCATTGAGGGTGAGGACGTGCGCAACGTTCCCACCTTCAAGCGCAACATCGGCATGGTTTTTCAAAGACCCAATCCTTTCCCAAAATCTATTTACAACAATATCATTTGGGGACCAAAAATAAACGGACTCTTGCTTAATCCATCTGAATTGGTCGAAACCTCACTCAAGCGTGCTGCGCTGTGGGATGAAGTGAAAGACAGACTGCATGATTCTGCATTGGACTTATCAGGCGGTCAACAACAACGCCTCTGTATTGCGAGGGCAATTGCGATGAATCCTTCAATCATTCTAATGGACGAGCCATGCTCCGCACTGGACCCGAGATCAACAGCGAGAATCGAAGACTTGGTTGGAGAACTGCGTTCTCAATATACGATCTTAGTGGTCACACATAATATGCAGCAAGCGGCGAGAATTTCAGACGAAACGGCATTTCTCTATGAAGGGAAACTCATCGAATTTGGGCCGACACAAGAGATTTTTACAAAACCAAAAGAAAAAATTCGTTATCACAGAATGTCAAGACATTTATACGATATCGGGCAAATCATATCAACTGAATTCGGTGAAAGGGCTTTAAAAAACGAATCTTTATTTCAAGAAATTATCAAGCACAGAGCGAAATATACGCCAATAAAAACAGTTGACTATTCTAAACTTGAACTGAATAAATTGAAAATTATTCCGCCTGATGAATTCATTGGTCAATATGAAAAAGATTATTCCGAGATGCAGGAAAACATGATTTATGGTGAAAAAATAAGTTTTAACAACCTGATAAATAAGATATTGTCCAAAACACCCAGCAGGTAACATTATAGAATTTAAGGCCCAGTTGAGCCCAAAAAATTAGGCAGCGGATTAAAGTAAGACCTACTGCCTGGTTTTTTTCTGTTGTTCCGGCAA
>CAJXGP010000563.1 GCA_913053915.1 uncultured Ignavibacteriales bacterium
GGAATAGTTTTGGTGATGCTCAGTCTTTATTGCTTGGTTATTTGTTGCTAAGGGTTGAGTCAAAAATAACTTTCCATTCTTTCAAATAGTTGGAACAATAGAATAATTCCATCTAGGCATAAATTTATGTGGCTTCAATTTTATTTTTTCAAAATGTTCTTTCGAGACAGTTTTTCCTTTTTTATATTTTTTTTTGACAAGTTGTGCTCTAACTTTTAATCCCGTTTTGGTTTTTGTTGTTCTTATATATTTCAAAACGGTCTCAAAACTTTTTAAAGGAGTTCCTTGCCAATTCTTACTTATTTCGCTAAATAAGCGGTGTTCTATAGGGTTCCACTTTGAAGCACCCGGTGGATAATGACAAACCATAACCTTCATGCCAAGCTTATTACAAAGTAATTCATGGAGTTTGGCTTTCCACATATGTGACCTATATCCATTGCTTCCACCTGAATCCGCCAGAACGAGAATCTCATCTGCAACTGGATACCTCTTTAGCCCATAAGCTTTCCACCATTTTGCGATACACTCTGCCGCAAATTCAGGAGTTTCACTTGATGTAAACTTTTTCTCCTTTTTATCCCAAAGGGCCTGTCCAATATATACAAACCCTTCGTTTCGTTCGTCATCAAATAGACCATAGGGGAAGGACTTTCCTATCCCATATTGAGCGAAGTCATGATCATTTGTTAAATCTGCTTCTTTTTTATAGCGAGTTCCATGGTTTTTAAAATTACCTATCAATTCTTTCTTTTTTCCATCAACACTGAGGATCGGCAATTTTTTCTTGCTAAACCTTTTTCTAATTACTTTAATAAATTCAAATTGTTTGTTCCTGCTTTTCGCTTCTTCTTTTGTTAATTTCCTGCCCCCATTAGATATTTTCTTGCTGTTACTACGGAGAGAAAAATTCAATTCTTTGAGTAATTTTCCTATTGTTGTTTTGCTTATAGAGATACCTATTAACGCCAATTCACTTGATATTATTTCTCTGGTTTTCCTTGTCCATAGTGTTCCTGATATTGGGTCTCCTGCCGTTTCATATTTCATCAACTTATTAATATTATTCATAACTTGAGAAATTTTTTTTAATTGACTTTCTGCCACCACCTTTTTTTCTAATACTGTCGCCGTCTATTTTATCTGCCAAAAGCTCTTGCCTACCTTTCGCAACAGTTTTCTCACTCAAACCTAATATCCTGGCAATGAAACTATCTCCTCCATAACCTATTTTCAGTGATTCCAGTCCTGCATATAACCGTCTTTGTTGTTCATCCAATAAACTGAAAAATATTATCAATGCGGCTTTTAATTCATCCATGGAAACTTCCGGATTCGTTTTAATCATATTGGAATCATAAAGGAAATCCTTTCTGAATAATTCTTGCCGTTTCCTTGTGCGATCGTTTTTGGAAAAATATACATAAATTCCAGAAATCTTTTCCCTCTGAATTTCTTGATTCTTCAAAAGAGAAAATAACACATCATCCACTTTGACTTTTAAATACTTCTCCAACTCAGATGCGTTATGGCCTCCTTTTGATTGATCTATAAAATATTTTATACTTCCAATAAGAGTCCCATGCTTTGAAAACAAAACGGAATCAATGAACCACAGCCCAAGACTATTAAATTTAGCGGTTCTTTTTAAAGAGTAAAATTTGCCACTATGAGAATAGCTCGTGATGTAATTGAACTCTCTTAATTTTCTAAAAACAGTCATTCTAGACTGTGTGCCAAGTATATCTTTTAACTCATCAATGGTTAATACTTTTTTCTTATCAATTGTGTTTAAAAGGGCTTCAGCGTATTCAGGTATTTTTTCCATGTGATACAATCCAGAAAATAAAATAATAATTTTCTGGATTGTATCACATGGCTGATTAATAATCAAACGTTAAGGGAGGACTGTAAGCCGTATTAATAGGGCATTTAAGAATATTTTACATTTTAGGCAATTCGTTCTACAAAAAACAAAAGATACATTTGAGAATTTGAATGGAAAGTTATTTATGACTCGGCCCTTACCCCTTTATCTCATTGATATTAGGCCAACAGGACGCACCTATTTAATTGCCAGGTTAATAATAAGGTAAATAATAGGAAACCAGTTTCTTCAATCAAGGCATCCCATACCTTTTTATAATGTTGTCAAAAATACAAAAGCCAAAACAAACCCTCTTTCACGTAACGCAGAGATATTTCTACGCATTCAGCTTTGCTTTATTAATCTGGCAATTAAATACGTTGTATTTTGCCGACTTATCAGGTTAGTATATAATGCTTTATGCTTAGAGCTT
>CAJXGP010000564.1 GCA_913053915.1 uncultured Ignavibacteriales bacterium
AAGGCATACGTAGAAACTGCAAAAAAATCCCAAACAAGTGGAGAAAGAAAATTTGGCCAAATACCCATTTCACTAGGATATGGAAACAAATATCCGGCTAACCAGGGACGTCCTAGGTGAATTAATGGGAATAGTCCCACAACAATTAAAGCAAAAACCGTTATCGTTTCTGCAATACGGGCAATAGCACTTCTCCATCTTTGTCTTAACAAATATAGAATAGCTGAAGTAAAAGATCCGGCGTGAGCAATACCAACCCAAAACACGAAGTTTGTAATAGCAAAACCCCAGGAAATTGTATTGTTATTTCCCCAAACACCAATTCCGAAATAAAAGGTTATTCCTATAAAAACAAAACCTATCAACATTAAAGTTGATGTAAAAGCCAAGGCAATAAAATATTTTTTAGAAGGTTTAGTATCTAAAGGATGAGATATCAATCTATCTAATTCCGCTAAGGGCGGATTACCCTCAACTACTACATCCTCTTTAGAATAATCTAGGATCATGATTCCTCCTCCGTATAAGTATTTCTCAATTTAGCCAGATAAGTAACATTCGGCATTACATTCAAACTTTTTAACACATAGTATCCTAACTTATTATTTCTATATTGAACAAATTCCGCGCCTTTATCGTTCATATCACCAAACTTAATTGCATCCGTATTGCAAGCTACCTGGCAAGCTGTTTTAACATCCGAGCCTTTTAACGGTCTATCTTCTCTTATTGCATCCGATCTTGCTTCCATAATTCTTTGAATACAGAAAGTACATTTTTCCATAACTCCGCGCGATCGAATAGTTACTTGAGGATTATATACCAGGCTTAAAAGATTGCTTTGTTGATATGCATCTTTAAAATGATCTCTGAAATTGAAGAAATTAAATCTTCTTACCATATAAGGACAGTTATTTTCACAATACCTAGTACCAATACATCTGTTATATATTTGCTGATTAAGACCATCCGGACTGTGGGTTGTAGCAGCAACAGGACATACATTCTCACAAGGCGCATCATCACATTGCTGACATAGCATAGGTTGAGTGCTAATTATCGGTTCATCAAAGGAACCTGAGTAATATTTGTCAATTCTTATCCAGTGCATGATTCTTGTGTCTTCCACTTGCTCTTTACCGACTATCGGAACATTATTTTCCGAAATACATGCAATAACGCATTCTTCACATCCCAAACATTTATTTAGATCAATTGCCATTCCCCATTTAACACCTTTGTAAAATTCTTTATTAGATGGATATATCTGATCAACTTTTTTTTCTTTCGTCGCAACCATTATAAAGTGAGGATTTTTCCTATATTCATTAACTGTGCCTTCATATACTATTCCTCTTCTTGCAAGAATATTTTTTGCAACAGCTCCGGCAAATACGTGATGTTCAACGCTCGAAGCTAATTTGTAAGAACCGTTTCCTTTACTCACACTCGTCGCATTATAAATCCATGGTGAAACGCCCCCATTTTTTGACATGAGCGGTATAATATTAAAGCCGACATCTTCACCAACCACACCCACAACCGTTCTTCCGAAACCGATTTCTATGGTGATGGTTTTGTCTGCAGCTCCCGGCTGTATAAATGCCGGCATCTCGAGTGTTTTATTGCCAATTTGAATTTTAATCTTATCATTTGTGTCAACCCCTAATTCTTTTGCCGTTGTATGAGATATTGCAGCATAATTATCCCATGTAATTTTTGAAACCGGGTGAGGCAATTCCATCATCCAACCATTATCTAAAAACTTACCGTCGCCGGCTTGATAGCTATCTTTCAACACCACCAAATACTTATTTGTATTATTTAAATCAACAGGCAAATCCGATAGTACCGACTTATTAAATTTCCCAATTATTGCAGCGGCTTCATTTAGAAAGACAACCCCGTCATGTAATCCGGCGTTCCAAAATTCTTTAAAATTAAGAGCTGAACTAAAGGATGGATAAAGCTTTGTTTTCCAATACCGCATTGGTCGCAACGGTCGAACCATGTATCACGTATAAATCCTGGCTAATGGCGTTTAATCCCAAATCTGAGATACCCGTGAGTATTGCTTGCTCGGGAGCGGTCGGCGTAGAAAGGACTTTGTGGACCGTGAGGCAGGCATCCCGAAACAGTACAAAATCGGTAAAGGTTCCCCCGGTATCAACGCCAAGAATTATCATTGCACTTAGATTTATCCATTGCCAAAGTTACGCGTTCGTTTAGCCGATCCGCTTTTGACCTCTACAGCGATTAGGTGCGCGCATGCATGCATAGGTTGACCGCTTTTATA
>CAJXGP010000565.1 GCA_913053915.1 uncultured Ignavibacteriales bacterium
TCGACAATTGCTCCTGCATTGTTCTACCTTCGCCCATCCATGGGCTCGTCCGCGGAAATGGCACTTATCTCTACGCTTTAACTCTACCAACATACTCACTGGTGCGTGTATCAACTTTAATTTTTTCACCTTCCTTAAAAAGACTAACATTGATTTCATCGCCAATATTATATTCCGATACCGATGAAAATTCAAATTCCTTTATTGTAGCCGAAGGAGATAAATTATTTTTACTAAACTGACCTATTACCGGCTTAGAAAGGTTCTTCTCTTTTTTCGTTCCATAACCTAGCCGTAAAGCTTCATAACCATCTTTTTCTTTTGTTCTGATAGAAACTACTTTACAAGGGCCTGCCTGTATAACTGTAACCGGGACTAATTCGCCCTTAGTGTTAAACACACTAGACATGCCAATTTTTTTTCCAATTATGCCGGACATCTTAACTCTCCAAAATTCATTATAACTTAATCTCAATATCAACACCCGCCGGTATATCTAGCTTACTCAAAGAATCGACGGTTTTATTATTTGAGTTATGAATATCAATAATTCTTTTATGCGCTCTGATTTCAAATTGTTCTCTAGATTTCTTATCAACATGCGGAGACCTAAGCACCGTATAAACCGTTCTACAAGTAGGCAAAGGAATAGGACCTGATACTATCGCTCCAGTACTTCTAACGGTTTTAATAATTTTTTCAGTAGATTTATCAATCAAAATATGATCGTACGATTTTAATTTAATTCTAATCTTTTGTCCAGGCACTTAATTAATCTCCTTATAATGTTTTAACCACAAAAAGGGAGTTTTTATACTCCCTTTAAGGTGCTTTAAAAAATTATTCAATAATTTTAGCTACTACACCAGCTCCTACGGTTCTACCGCCTTCACGGATAGCAAAACGTAGCCCTTCTTCCATAGCAACTTCACTGATTAAATCAATTTTTAATTTAACGTCGTCTCCGGGCATTACCATTTCAGTTCCCTCAGGCAACGTAGCTACTCCGGTAACATCTGTTGTTCTGAAATAGAACTGCGGTCTGTATCCATTGAAGAATGGGGTATGCCTTCCACCTTCTTCTTTTGAAAGGATATAAACCTGCCCTTCAAATATTTTATGAGGAGTAATGGAACCGAATTTTGCCAAAACCATTCCTCTTTCGATTTCCTTTTTGTCTATTCCTCTTAAAAGAAGACCAGCATTATCGCCTGCTATAGCGGAATCCAATTCTTTCCTGAACATTTCGATTCCGGTAACTACTGTTTTTTTGTGCAAACCCAACCCGATTAATTCAACCTCTTCACCTAATTTCACCTGACCTCTTTCTACTCTACCTGTAGCAACGGTACCACGACCGGTAATAGAAAAAACATCTTCTACAGGCATGAGAAAAGGTTTATCAGTATCTCTTTGCGGTAAAGGGATATATTCATCAACAGCTTTCATTAGATCCCAAATACACTGTAATCTCGGATCATCTATAGGTACATCATCGTTAGAAGCTGCCTCAAGAGCTTGCAAAGCCGAACCTTTAATAATAGGGATTTCATCGCCCGGGAATTCATATTCATTTAACAAGTCTCTTAACTCAACCTCTACTAATTCAATAAGTTCAGGGTCATCAACCATATCAATTTTATTCATAAAAACTACTATTCTAGGAACACCTACTTGACGAGCCAGGAGAATATGCTCTCTTGTTTGAGGCATGGGACCATCAGTAGCAGCAACAACTAAAATAGCACCATCCATTTGTGCAGCGCCGGTAATCATATTCTTTACATAATCAGCATGTCCAGGACAATCCACATGAGCGTAGTGTCTATTCTCAGTCGAATACTCTACATGTGCTGTAGCAATAGTGATTCCTCTTTCTCTTTCTTCCGGTGCATTATCAATGCTATCAAATGTTCTGACTTGCGACAAACCTTTCTTAGCGAGAGCCATGGTGATGGCAGCTGTTAAGGTAGTTTTGCCATGATCTACGTGACCGATAGTACCTACATTAACGTGAGGTTTACTTCTGTCAAATTTTTCTTTTGCCATCTAAATTCTCCTCCAATTTTATTTCTTTTTAATATTCCTTTTTATTAATTATTCAGTTGCTATTATTTTTTTTCCTAAAGATTTTTCAGCTATTTCTTCTGCAATAGATTTAGGGACCTCAGAATAATGTGCAAATTGCATGGTATAAATTGCACGTCCTTGTGTCATTGACCTTAGGACAGTAGCATATCCAAACATTTCAGATAAAGGTACAGTTGCTTTAATAACCTGTGCATCTTTTCTGGCT
>CAJXGP010000566.1 GCA_913053915.1 uncultured Ignavibacteriales bacterium
TAAGGGAGAAGGAGCCAGAAAGTCTTTTACCGTGCGCAAAATGAGTAGTGGAGTGGGGGTAGAGCGTATTTTTCCCATGAGTTGCCCCAACGTGGCAGATGTTAAAGTGCTGAAAAGAGGGAAGGTGAGAAGAGCCAAATTATACTATCTCAGAGAATTAGTGGGCAAGAAGGCCAAAATTAAAGAAAGAAAACATAGAATTAAAGAAAGTTTGCACTTGGTTGAACTCGGAGAAATAGAAGATGTTTACCCGGATGAATTAAGCGGCGGTATGCTTAAAAGAGTAGCTATTGCCAGAGCCATTGCAACACAACCTAAATATTTGCTTTATGATGAACCAACTACGGGACTTGATCCTGTGCTAGAAAACGTTATAAATAACTTAATAAAAAAATTGAATGATGAATTGGGAATTACAACAATTATAATTACACACGATATATTAGGCGCTCAAAAAATATCTAATCGTATTGCTATGCTGTCTGACGGAAAAATAATATTAACATGTGCGGCTGATGATTTAATGAATCAAGACAATGAAATTTTTAATAATTTTATTAGCGGGAAGGTGAATTATAATGACTATTAGGCAAAACGAATTTTTTATTGGACTTTCCATTTCAACAGCCATCGTTATTATAATATTTAGTGTTTTATGGCTTGGTAAATCCAATTTTTTTTCAAAAGGAATGCAGCTTAATTTGATCGTAGAAAACGCCGACGGTATTCAAAAAGGAGACGAGATTTTTTTTCGAGGTGTGAAAATTGGAAACGTAGTAGAAAGTTCTATTATTAAAAATGGAGCTTTATTAAAGTTGAGAATCGAAGCACTCGATAATATTCCACACGATTCAAAATTTGAGATTAGCTCTTTTAGTTTAATAGGTGGAAAGGCAATTGAAATTACACCCGGCACTTCAAATCAATATTTTCAACCGGGCGATACAGTAAAAGGCACTGTTGCTTACGGCGTAAACCAGGCAATTTCTACCATAAAAGATTTGAGCACGAAGATAGATAAGCTCTTATCTAATTTAGATGCATTAACCGGAAAAGATGTGAAAGAAAGAATGGAATTAACACTTAATAATTTGAATACCACAATATTACAATTGAAGAATCAAGTTAATGGAAACTTAAAAAACATCTTAACAAATGTTAATGAGATTACGGCTAACAACAAAGTAAATATTGATTCATTGATAGTATCACTTAATAAAAATTCCAACAATCTTTCCAAATTTTTAGATAAATCATCAAGAACGGTTAAGCAAATAAATTCACTGCTGACAAGCATAAATGAAGGTAGAGGAAGCCTTGGCAGAATGGTAAAAAATGATTTGTTATATAAAAACCTTAATCATTCAATTATGTCAATAGATTCTCTTGTTTCCGATATAAAACAAAATCCTAAAAAATATATTAACGTAAGTATATTTTGAAAGTTTCAAATTTACTTTACATAACAGCATTTTTTACAGGAGCAGCCGGATTAATTTATGAAATTATCTGGGATAGATATTTATTACTTATATTAGGCTCAACCACACTATCGGCAACCGAAATACTTGCATCCTTCATAGGAGGATTAGCACTTGGTTCTTTTGCATTTGTAAAATTTTCAAGAAAAATTAAACGTCCTCTAATTATTTATTGCGGACTTGAAATAATAATAGCTGTTTACGCATTAGTATATTCAATGTCCCTTAAATATTTTACCCAAGGTGCTCTCCTAACATTTCCTAAAGGCATAATAGACATTTTTCAAGTGCTGAGTTATTTGAGTTTATTACTCCCAACCTTTGCTATGGGTGCATCATTCCCTTTATTAGTAGCCGCTCAGAAAAACATAGCAGGCAAATCATTAAAAACACCGGGCTTTTTCTACGGATCCGATACCCTCGGTGCTACTATCGGCTCGCTTCTTACCGGATTTGTTCTCATACCAAGTTTTGGTATGGAATTCTCTTTATGGATTGGTATTTCCCTGACAATGCTTTCCGCCGTAATTAT
Organism: uncultured Ignavibacteriales bacterium; assembly: GCA_913053915.1. Next base: position 2,014 of record CAJXGP010000566.1, read on the forward strand.
TCTTTTAATAGAGTTGAATAAAAAAGTTACTTTGCAATTGATAATAAAAAAGACCAATAATAAATTATGGGATACAACAACCTTTAAAATCTTTCCTTTAATACTTATCATATCGGGAATATCATCTTTGGGTTTGGAACTTGTTTGGACTCGAATTTTGGTTTTAATATTTGGATCTTCCACCTATGCTTTCACCATTACGGTTTCCGTGTTTGTGCTCGGCACTGCATTGGGAAGCTTATTAATAATTCGGATTTTACCTACCTTACGCT
>CAJXGP010000567.1 GCA_913053915.1 uncultured Ignavibacteriales bacterium
TATAATCTCCATTCAAAAGGTCTTCAGATTTTAATCCACCCATAAGAGAACCCGGATTTATAAATGTGATACTATCGTCAAATATTTTTATAATTACATCTGTCGGATTACGATAATCCTTATGAATAACTGAATTTAACAAAAGCTCTCTGATTACCGAAAGAGGATATTGCCAGATTTCTTTTCTTCTAAGTTCACCGCTAAACTCGTACCTAATAGATATGTTTTTCTTAATAAAGTCCATTGCTTCGTCAACAGCAGAAACTAATGGTGAATTGATAAGAATATCGTCAATAATTACATCCTGTGTTTTAAAACGACCTATATGTATATTCGTATTATGATTCCCAAACAATAAAGATGCAGCAAAAGTAATTTTGGATTGTTTAATTAAACCGATTTGTTTTAAATTACTAATGGCGTCATTATTAAGCTTTATTCTGCCCGAATTACTCAGTTTATCAAAGTAATTATTGATTAATTTAACATTGAGATCTTCAAATGTCTGATCAACCGAAAAAGAATCGAAGGAACTGTTGATACTGTAAAGCTGCATTTCAACAATTTCGTTAAGAGGAATTTGATGATTTGAAGCTCCGACTCTTTTAAAATATTTTCCTCTAAAACTAACGGGTTTAATAGGAAATTCTTGAACTAAAATGAAAGCAACGGTTTTATTTTCAATTTCAATTAGAGTAATTTCCGGAAAAATTTGGGGCTGTGTCATTTGTTTAATACTATTGATCCAATCTTTGGTAATATCCTGATTTACATCAGTACCAATTATTTTGGCTTTATCTGAAACCCCGATAAGAATAATGCCACCGGAAGTATTTGAAAAAGCTGCAATTGTCTCTATAGCTTCTCTGCCGAATGTTGTTTTAAACTCAAGATTTTGTGATTCATTATTTTTTAATAATTCAGAAATTGATTGTAACATAATTTTTAAAGCTTAAAAAAATTTATTATACAGATGATAATCATTTTATTGAACCATGCAGATTAAATACCAAACGATATAAACTGATAACTCAGATTTTTCATTACCCCCTCACTTGTCATCTCCATTCCACCTACGGTATAAACACAATCCCAATTCAGATAATTATGCGTCAGATCCATACGGGAAAAATTTTAGGATTGAGCGCCACCCTTTTTTTACCGTCAGCCTTCATTCCATTTCGGCGAGAACGATACATTCATAAATTTGTGAGCTTACGCGCCTGCCTCGCTTCTTTTGCGGGGTGAAACTGGGAAATGTATCACAAAGTATGAGTCGTTTAATTCCATTATTCCAATATTCCATTCACTCATTTTCCAATTCCTTACATATCAGAGTTCAGCACAATGTTGGGGATTTCTCTCTTCGGTCGAAATGACAAGCGGAAACGGAATTACAAAACGTTGCCGGTTTACTAATTGATAATTATTAATTATTTTAATTTCTTTAGTAGTTATCATACCGGAAAACAATTCGTCGCAGGAACCGGGAGCAATATCTAAAAATTAATACTAATCCGGCAGTTGTCAGATTGATTTTATATTCTATTTTACCTCTATGAACATTTTTACGGTCAACCCGCTCTTTCTTATTAATGCTCTTAATAATCCGGGCGCTAATTCTTTATGATCCGGTATTGATAATGTCGGTTTTGACGGATGATACAAAATAATATGACTACCGGTTTGATGAGCAACTACGTAACCGAATTTTTTAAATACTTTTACTGCTTTTTTGCCGGATACATTTGATAGAAGCCCCATCTATACAGTAACCTCACCCACGAACAATTCAGGTATTTCATTTATTTCCAGCCTTTTATGTTTCTTTTCAACATAGATCCATCCGTTAATAGCATCTTTTACATTTTTTAACGCTTCATCTATTGTTTTACCCTGGCTCATACAACCTGTTAATGAAGGTACATCTACAATATATCCTTTATATTCGCTATCATACATTATGATTACTTTAACATTCATAAGAATTTCTCCATTTTTTTTGAATAAGGCTATTCTTTTCTTATTCATATTTTAAAATAGAAATATTTCTATTAGATTCCTATTTTCTAAGATTATTCATCGTGTATTACCCTGGAAAATGTCATATCTAATTCCGGTATCTACCGTATGAGTCTCTCCGCTGTGGCGGAACTGCCGACACGCACACACTACTGTCATATCGAAGAAGTGAAACGACGAGATATCCCTTGAATTCCAGCACAATGTTGGAGATTTCTCCCTTCGGTCGAAATGACAGCGGAATTGAATTACAAAACACTG
>CAJXGP010000568.1 GCA_913053915.1 uncultured Ignavibacteriales bacterium
ACTTGCACGCAAAGTAGCGCCGTGCTGATCGTACTGAAAATGGATAATCGGCGTATGCTGTTTTAGTTTGAATATTAGTTTGTAATCGTTCATCATATTTATTCTAATTCATTTAACAAATATTAAAATTCCAATAAGAATTTCCGGATATTCCAGGTTTCTATTCCTTCAGCGGAAGTAGTCTGATACTCGTCGGCGGTTACTACAATTTTCCTAAAATTATCCTTTATTGCAATAAGATTTCCGTACTCACGTTTTCTTACTTCCTCGTTTGCCAGTGAAAGAGTTACTTGAATATAAATCCTTTCCGTTGCTTTGTCGCAAACAAAGTCAATTTCTTTATCCCCGAGTTTACCTATTGTAACCTCATAATCTTTTATCAATAAATGAAGGAAAACTACATTTTCGAGCAACTGACTAATATCACCGGATTTGTACCCGGTTAGCGAATGTCTAAGTCCGGTGTCTTCGAGATAATATTTTTCACCTATTTCGAGTATCCGTTTTCCTTTTAGATCGTTTCGTTTAACTTTTATAATAAAATAAGCATTGCATAAATAATTCAAATAATCCAACACAATGTTACCTGAAAAACGTAACTGTTGAGATTTTAGGAAATCCGATATTTTTTTCGCTGAAACTATTTGACCTATATTATCCGCTACATAATAGGTTAACCGCTCAAGGAAAGATACATTCCTAACATTGTAACGGGAGACAACATCTTTAAATAAAATAGCGGCGTAAACATTTTTCAAGTAGTCATAAATTACCTTTTCTTTAAGCGGTAAATTGTACAAATACGGCAGCCCTCCAAAACGAAGGTATTTATCGAAACTTTCAACCGTATCTGTTAAACTATGAAATATTAAAAACTCGGTGTAAGAAAGACCGTACATTTTTATTTCAATATACCTTCCGCTTAAATAAGTTGATAGTTCTCCGGAAAGAAGGTCTGCATTACTACCGGTACAATAAATATCCCATTCCCGCTTTGTTTGAAAATGCCGCAGTGCACGTTCGAAACCATCAATATCTTGTATTTCATCTATAAATACGCCTTTTTATGTTTGGATTTTTTGTTTTCTGCATATTCCATTAAATCGGAATAATTTTTTATATGTTCAAAAGTAAGGTCTTCTTTGTTGATATAGATAATTAAAGCGTCTGATTTCCTTTCGCGTATTAAATCCATAATTTGCAGTAAAAAATAACTTTTCCCTATTCTACGCTGACCGACAATTACCTTAATCAAATTTTTATCAATATAAGGTTCAATTTTTTCGGAATATATTTGACGTGTAAAATAATCCATAATTATTCTGCTATATTTTGTCGGTTATAATCAATACTTTTGCAATAATAGAGAATGTTTTGATTATAATCAATATTTTCGTTTTGTAATCGACCTAACTTCGGACTTAATTTATTTGTAAGTTTATTTACGTCGTACTGAAAATGGATAATCGGCGTATGATATTTTAATTTGAATGTTAGTTTGTAATCACTCATTTTTTCTTTCTTTTACACTTGCAGAATAATCTTCTAATTTTATCACATACTGCTTTCATTATTCCCAATTTAAGTAGCCTATCTACGAGTATAATAAAAATTGAACCGAGTACTAAAATAATTGCAATACCGAACACAAAAGGATAATCCCAGTTCCCACCAAACAAATATTTAGGTAAATGATCTGTAGATACAAATAATAGTTCGAAAAATGCTAGTAACACAGTAACTGGTAAAAAGATTGTTGCTAAAATTGTAAGAGCATTCATCTTTTCGGTTTGCTTTCTATCTTCTTTAGTTTGTTTTCTATCTTCTTCAGTTTGCGCTCTCTCCTCGAGATGAGTTGCCAATATATGTAGTTCTGCTATTTCTCTATCCAAATCCTTAACATCTTCAGCAATTCTCATCTGTTTCTGCATTAAGTTATATATTTCTATTCCTTGTTCTTGAGCAGTTACTTCCTTGAAATTAATTTTATTCAAAAACAGAAGATAGAATGTGTAAATATTTTTAATAATCTCTTTTGTTTTTTCTTCATCAATTTCAATGCTTATTTCCCCCTTCATTTTGAGAAATTTGTTGTACCCTCGGTTATTTATACTTGATTTGGTTAACTTACCTGTCCTGATTTGTTTTTCCAACCGCTTTAAGCCCCTCTTTCGGTTATGCCCATCCTTGGCTGCCCTTCTGCTCGAATAGGTGATGACAAGGCGATTGCCATCTTGTTTCTTGATCTGCTTGATTTGGCCATCACTAAGTTGCTTT
>CAJXGP010000569.1 GCA_913053915.1 uncultured Ignavibacteriales bacterium
AAATCAATATTTTTTGCCAAATAATACACGAATATCTCTGATAAGATACTAAATAAGATCAAGCAGTCAATTATAGAATAAATTAAATAATGTAAAAAGGATGACATTTTAATTCTGATTTTTTCCGAATATTTGTTTAGTCTTAAAAATAACTATTGTATAAAATATCAGAAGGAAATATGGCGAGGATAGCTGTAATCGTGTTGACCGATACAAGACTCACACGAAAATCTCAGGAGAATAGTAACCGCGCTTGAAACTGCAAAAGAAGTAAAAATGTATGATGACAAGCTAAAACCGGTATTTGACGGAGCCGGTACAAAATGGATTCCGGAGCTTCCGGTGTTAAGTCTAATATTCAAGAATTGTAGATTTCACTTTTGGATGCGTTTGAAAAATATCTTTCTATATGAAATTATATTTCCGAAGGTTTTTATGCAGTTATTTTTTAGTTTACTTAATTTTTAACACACTCTTAAAGCGTTCACTTAATTCTTCTACGAGGAAAAATGTTAAAATACTCTGTAATAATAATTTCATTCAATGAAGAAAAAAACATTGTGCCGTGTATTAAAAGTATAAAAAACAGCAGGGCTGATGTTGATATTATACTTTCCGATGGTGGAAGTTCGGACGGCACTATCAAACTGGCACTTACTCAAAATATTAAGATAATTTATTCTCCCCAAGGCAGAGGTACGCAATTCAATTTTGGAAGTCGAGAAGCTAACGGTGAAATCTTGTTATTCCTTCATGCCGATACTTTATTACCTGAAAACGCTTTTAATATTTTAGATCAATACTTTCAATCAGATAAAACACAAATAGGGACTTTCCGGTTATCTTTCGATTATCAAAGTAAAATCTTAAAATTTTATTCCTTCCTTTCAATTGTTGATTCGATACTCACTAGATTCGGAGACCAGTGTATAGTTGTCAGAAGAAGCTTTTATAAACAATTGGGAGGCTTTAATAATTTCCCTTTATTTGAAGACGTTGACTTTTTAAGAAGGGCAAGAGGAAAAACAAAAATCTACTCTTTCCCAGCAAATGTAATTACTTCATCGAGCAGTTTCAGGCAACATGGCTTAATAATTCAACAAGTTCGAAACGGTTTGTATCTGATTTTATATCTTTTAGGTGTTTCCCCTGCTACACTCGCTAAAAAGTATTATTCAAAAAGAATAGTTCACAAAAAAAAATTTTAATCGGTCCAATAATAAAAATAATTTAATTACTTATTCAAACGAGAATAGCTTATGACTTACGATTATGATTTGACGGTTATCGGAGGAGGCGCTGCAGTACTTACGTCGGCTGGTCCGGCTGCACATTTGGGAGCTAAAACATGTTTAATCGAAATGGAGGATAAGTTGGGAGGGTATTATCAAAACAATTAAAATTAATTTTAGAAATGTAGAGAAGCAAAATTTATCTGCTCGATTAGAATTGCCGATTGACGGCAATCCGATTGCTTATGCGATTTTTGCACATTGTTTTACATGTACCAAAAATTTGTCCGCAATCGGAAATATCAGCAATGCATTAACAAAGCACCGTATTGCTGTGCTCAGATTTGATTTTACAGGATTAGGAGATAGTGAAGGCAATTTTACGGATACTAATTTTTCTTCTAATGTTTCGGATTTAATTTCAGCCGCTGATTATATAGTAAAAAATTATACCGCACCACAAATTCTAATCGGTCATTCTCTCGGAGCAGCAGCAGCCTTGCTTGCAGCCGGTAAAATCCCTTCTTTAAAGGCTGTTGTAACTATCGGCGCTCCATTCGAACCAAGTCATATTATGAAACTTATTAAAGATGATGTTAAAAAAATTGAGGAAACCGGTAAAGCGACGGTTTCAATCGGCGGAAGACCATTTGAAATTAAAAAACAATTCTTAGATGATCTTTCCGTGGTAAAATTACAAAACTTAGTTGCTGATGCTAATGACTTGCTCGCTCAACTTACTAATAACAAACCGGTTATTAAAAGAATGGTCCAGCAAACGGAACAATTTATTAAGGAAGTTAAAGAAACGGTCAGCATTCAACAAGGTAAAGATAAACAATTACAATGGCAATTTATTTTCACGTTGATCAAACAAATTGCCAATGATCAAATTAGTAATACTAATTTGGTAGAACAGCCCTTGTTTGAACAATTAAGTTCAACATGGCAGAAAAAACTCTTAGAAGTTGTTAATACTCAAAGCAATGCTGAACGTGATGTTAAAACTCTTGAACTAGAGATATTAGCGGGTATTG
>CAJXGP010000570.1 GCA_913053915.1 uncultured Ignavibacteriales bacterium
CTGCCAAAAGAGCCATGAAAATGGAACCAAATTTAAAGATTACCTTACCCAATATTGTAGATAGTACTTTGCTCGATAATTTATTTTAATATTTAAAATACTCTCTTCTTATTTTTTCGGCTTTTTCAATTTCTGTTTTAGGAACTTTATTAATATCGTCATCAAAAAATCTGGAATTGGCAATTATTGTATCCATTGTAAGAGTTTTAACTCTAGTTAAAGAGCCTAAAGAAGAGCCCGGTTCATTAAATGCTATGTGACCGTCCGGTCCTATGCCTCCGACAAATAAATCTATTCCACCGGCTTTTTTAATTTTCTCTTCATACTCTTCGCATTCACGGTTTAAGTTTTTGGCATTGCCGTTTAAGATATTCACATAATTTTTGTCGATATCGATATGTTTGAAAAAATTATTCCACATAAAAGAATGATAACTTTCCGGATGATCTTCCGGTAATCCGACATATTCATCCATATTAATAGTGGTAACGTTCTTAAAGGAAACATAACCCTTTTTATTTAATTCGATAAGTTCTTTATACATACCTATTGGCGAAGAACCGGTAGGAAGACCGAGAACAAATCTTTTATTTTCCGACGGATTGAATTCTTTAATTCTATGAGCCACGTAATTAGCTGCCCATTTCGAGATCATATCATAATTTTTTTGAATGATTAAGCGCATTTTACCTCCTGTTAAATTATTAAATGTAAATTATCTTTATCTATTATTTTAATGTTGAAGAAAATTTATTATGCAAAATTATTAATTCGGCATTCAACGTTTTCTTCTTTCTTCCTTAGTCAGGTCAAATATTTTTCTGAACAATGTTTCATCTAAGTCGGTCAACTCGGCTTTGCGTCTTGCCATTACTTTGCGAGCGACTTCAATACTTTTTTCCAAATCATAATCAGTAATGGATTCAGAGCCGCCCCATGAAAATGAGGGAATATATTTGTCGGGAAAACCTCCCCCGAATATATTGCTGGAAACACCCACTACCGTACCTGTATTGAACATAGTGTTTATCGCACTTTTTGAATGATCACCCATAGTTAAACCTGCAAACATTGATTTACTGTCAACTTGTTTCCCATCAATTACTACTTTAACACTTCCGTAATTATTTTTTAAATCACTGTTATTTGTATCGGCTCCAAGATTTACCCACATTCCTAAATATGCATGGCCTAAAAATCCGTCGTGCTGTTTATTCGAATATGAATGAATTATAGATTCTTCAACTTCACCTCCTACTTTACATACCTCACCGATACTTGTATTTTCATATATTTTTGCTCCAATTTTTATTTTGCTTTTACTGCCGATAAATGCAGGACCTTCTATTGTTGCATTTGGATATATTAAAGCATTTTTTCCTATATAAACAGGGCCCTCTTCTGCATCTATAACCACTCCAGGTCTAATTTTAGCTCCCTCATCAATGAATATATTACTTTCATTTAACAGAGATACATTCGAATAAACCGTTCCTTTAATTTTTGAACCTTTTATATTTTTTGTAAGAGTTTTAAAATCTTCCGATATTTGTTCCCCATTATTTTTAACCAAATCCCAAGGATAACTAACAATTTTTACATCCAATTCTTTTCTTTTGAGGTCGTTAAAATCAGAATGTGTAAAAAGATCGTTCAACCTGTGTTTTAGTGTTTCTAATTTTTTACCCGATACTTTTGCAGCAATTATTTCGTCTCCTTTTGTGTATAAAACGTCTTCATCATCTTGTGATATTTTATCTTTAAACTCAGAATTTACCAATACTCTGCCATTAATGAAAAGACAACTGTTACCTGTTATTTCATTAATTTCAAAATTTGGATTTTGTTGTTTTAGTACGTCTGCTATGTAACTGCGACAGTGAAGGGAAACAGGAATATCCGGAAAATATTGAATTATTTTTTCTCTCAATGTTAATATTCCACATCGTAGGTCATAAACCGGTCTAAAGAAAACCAGAGGCAGCAGCCTACGGTAATAATTTCCTTCAATAATGCAGATTCTATCTATCATAATTTCCTCTCTACTCGTTTTGTAATAAATAATTAAAAATAGAAATATCATGCGGCGCTAAATCCCAAAGCGCATTAACGTCATAACGAAATGGGCCTAAATTGGTTCGAGTTGCATAAGCATAATGTATTTTTCCCATTTCTCCTGACTGTACATATTCTTTTAACTTCATAATTCCTGCATTAAACACGAATACGTGCCCCACCATTAATACTCTATTCTG
>CAJXGP010000571.1 GCA_913053915.1 uncultured Ignavibacteriales bacterium
GCATAAGATAATATTGCTCATAAGCATTGGAAACAAAATTTTCAACTTCGTTTTCAACTTCGGTAAAAGGACGTAACTTCTTTCCTGCGTTTTTACTTTTTGGAGCAGCTTTTGATTTTCCGGGATTCAATATTAAATCTGATACACTATTTTCAATTTTCTTATCACGGGGAATCATTTTATATATCTCAGCAATGATATACTCCAATTCGTCCCTTTTGTGTTTTTTTATCTCTTTTCTCACTTCCGTGACTTTTAGGATTTCCTGTTTTGTCATGATATTTAAGATTTAAGAATTGTTTCTGTAATTTGGTGAAGTTTCTTGTAAACCACATCAAAATCGGGCAAAGAATGAACCGGAAGATGTTGTGTTAAACTGCTTTCCCAGGCTCGTTTGTTTTTGCGTTGCTTTTGCGTGTTTACAAATTGTTCCACGTTTGTGATTTCAATATTTTTGCTTTTGGATTTTTTCAAAAGCAACGCTTTAATTCTTGTGAATTCAGATTTTTCAATGACTTTTGAGATATACCAAACATCATAAATATCTCTTGGTCGGTTTCGTTGAATCAGGGCACGTAATTTTTCTGCCATTATTTCGACCAAAGAATAGCAGGGGATTCTTTGATTTATACTTTCCGAATCCGAATAAGTATGAATAATTTCTTTCAAGACAGGTTTCTCCAATATTTTTTCAGAAAAGCTAATGTCCAGTTTAATAAATGTCTGCCATCTTTTTGGCGGCGGGATCGTAGAATTAGGATTGTGGTCTGCGCCCCAAAATTTAATTTTTACCTCATAACCTTGCGGGATATCATTATAAAATTGTTCGTTAATTTCGGAAAGAAAGAACTTGATTTCACTTTTTATTTCCGCTATTTTTATAATCCTGTTGATAAACTCCCTGTTTACCGGAAAACCTCTATCCAAAAGAGTAAAATCCAAATCTTCCGAAAACCGGTAATCCTCAAAATAACACTTTTTCAAACAAGTACCACCTTTAAAAACAAAAGAATTTCTAATGTCTTCAAAAGAATAAAAAGCATTAAGCAAGTGTCCAAGAACCCAGTCTTTGTCGATGGTGGCTTTTATAATATCTTTCTGCTTGGCAATATGTTTTATTTCGTTTTGGGTCATGGTAAATGTCTATGAATTGGCAATTTCCAATATTTCATCCTCAGGGATATTTAAAATAAGTTTCCATTTATTGTTCTTTATCCCTGTCTTTTCCCCTCCTGTTTCAAAAAGGGAGTATTCGTTTTCGATGGAGTTTCTGGCATAAACAAGAAACCTCTCCATCCCGGGTTTATTAAGTAATTCGCTAAGATATGCCATACGCTTTACGGCAGACAAATTGTTAATGGCCTTGCAATATCGAATTAGCTTAACAGCAGATAGCTCCGCTTTGTTAAATGCCTTGATTATTTCCTGGTACCAACCGCAATGCCGGGGCATATCGAAACAATCTGCAATGGTTTTTTCCACATCTGTAATTTTATATTTATGGTTTCCCCATCCTCTTTCCGAATATCCTGTCAGCTTCCGTTTATTTACTTTGATAAATTTTATTTTCGGGTAATCGGACAAATAGTTTTTCTGCAATGCGGTTTGGACAAATATGACATTTGGAAATTGTTCGGTTAAACCGTAAGAATTTAATGCCGACCAATAAGCGATGCCACCATCAGGTGACAGAAAATTTGCAATAACGAAATCTTCGAGAAAGTTTTTTCTGCGATATTTTCCCCTTTCCAATTTAACTAACATCCCGGAATCTGTCAGGGATCTTATCCCCTGTTTTATCATACTGTCGGGGAGTTTCCCTTTCAGCATATCCAAACTGAAAATATCATAACCATATTCATCCAGTGTATCTAATAATCTTATTTGCTTTTCACGCATAGTAAATCTATATTCTAAAATGACGTTAAACGCAAAGATAACAATAAATTTTACAATCGTATCAAAATTCTACTAAAAATATTATTAGTATTGATATTTAGTTGTTTACAGTGATAAAATATATATACAACAACAATAATGTTTCGTGGTAATTATCCATTGGGATTTCGGCGGTTTGTTACCACGAAACATTACTTTTTGTTTTAGTTTCCCAAAAAGAAAACGGCGTGAATGTGAATTTGTGTGTAGGTGTTTGCCATGGTGTTTTGGTTTATATTTCGTCCCTCACGGGACTTGTGTTAATGCTTTCATTTGGTTTTTACCGATATGAAGTCCCTCACGGGACTG
>CAJXGP010000572.1 GCA_913053915.1 uncultured Ignavibacteriales bacterium
TCAGTAAAAGAATTTATTACTAAAAACCGGATACAAAAAAAAGCTGATTAGCTACAGGCTATAACTGCCTGTCACGAGTTTCTTATCGTGGGTCGTACCGTGACAGAATATTTCCGTTGGTTTTAACCAACGGATTAATTTTCTCTAAAACAATTATGGCTTCAGCCCCATTTAACAATCACAATGCGGTTATTCAAAGGGTTCAAACAAAAAAAGAAGATAATAAAATTAGCACAAGAATTTGTGTTGTAGTAATGAACAATATATAAAATAATTGTGCATTTACAACGAACAATTAATAAATGTAACCAAAGTCTGTATCTGTTTAATTTTCGTTTGTTCGTCACCTATCACAAATTGATTCCCCCGAAAAAAGAAACAGTACTTTAGTAAAGTTTTATAGGCTATCACGGTTATATTGTGATAGCATAATTAACTTAACTCTTCCTATGGTCATTTGATACTATTTTAACAAAACCAACTTCTTTGTTTCCACAAAATCACCTGCCTGTATTCGGTAGAAATAAATACCGCTTGATAGTTTTGATGCATTAAATTGAACTTGATAAATACCTACAGATTTTTCTTCGTTTACTAAGGTAACTATTTCCCTTCCTAAAGCATCAAATATTTTGAGTGTCACGAAGCTGGATTTAGGAATTAAGTAGTTTATTGTTGTTGTAGGGTTGAACGGATTTGGGTAATTTTGACTTAAGTAATAATTTTTAGGAATTGAACTGTAATTATCAGCTACATCTGTTAAATTTAAATCTAAATACTCCATATCAGTTTTAGCAACTGAAGGAGATGCGATACCATTTGATACATAAATTCTGTTACTTACAACAACAGCGGTGGGGGACACCCTTCCGATTAGTAAACTATCTCCATACGTCCAAGTATCTGTATTGGGATCATATACTTGAACCTTTCTTGTAATACCAAAACTTGCAGCTCCCCCTATAACATAAATCTTCCCTCCTATTGCATAAGTAGCGGAAGAGAAAGTAGTAGGAGTTAATTCACTGGTTTTCTGTAACCAGCTACCCGATGCAGGATTGTATTCAAATATTTTTCCATCTGCTTTTGACGTATTGGATGCAGGTAAACCACCAATAAGATAAATTTTACCATTTATTGCTGCAGTTACACTAACATAACGTCCTTCAGAAAGTGATGCACGAGTGGTCCATTGATCTGTAGCAACATTATAAGATTCAACTAACCCAGTTATAGTTCCACTTGCATTCCCTCCAATCGTATATATTGTATCACCCAAAACTGCAATTCCAAAATGGCTCCTAGCTGTAGGCATCGAAGTTTTAGTAACCCAGGTATTGGTAGCAGGATTATACTCTTCATTATATGGTACTGAATTTATATTATGCCCACCAATTGCATAAATTTTACCATTAACCGCTATTCCACCAAGACTTTGTCTGCCAAATGACATAGGAGACTTTGAAGTCCAGGTTCCGCTTTGGGTATTGTATGCTTCTAACCCTGAAAAATATTGTATAGCCGGAGATGCATCCCCTCCGAAAGAATAAATAATATCATTTATAGCTACAGCAGCATTGCCGTGTGTAGGTGTAGGTAAATTGTAATGCCATTGGGAATATATTGGATTAGCAAATAGAACTAGACAAAAAAGTAGAAATACTGTTTTTTTCATATTAACCTCAATTTTGTTTTTTACTTATTAATAACTTTTGAAATGGACTGTATTTATTATCATTACAAATGAATGGAGCCACAGAAAACTTTAAAAAATTTTTTGAATTAATTTCTAAGAGTCGATAGATTTAGTGGGATTTCTGGTATAGATTATTGCTCTAAATTTTAATTACTCACTCCTATTTTGCATTTTTCAAGGTAAGATACTTCTCATTCATTACCGGTTTATCCATCCATTTCTCCCCATTCCAGTATTTTATGGTTTTAAGATATTTTTGGAAATAATTTTGGTTTGGTATGGCTGAAATTTTTCCTTCTCTTTTAAGTTTTTCGGCAAGCATATCATAGTAATCACTTGTAGTTACATATAATGGTCTCAACTGAAAATTGAAGAAAATATAAAAAAACTAGAACTTGAATTAAAAACTATCCGTCATAAACTATTTGGTGCAACGTCTAAAGCTACCAAGGTAAAATATCGAAATAGAGATAGAAAAATTAGAGAAAAATTAGCATCTTTAATTGAAAAACAGCTTAATAATGAGATGGAAGCCAAAATTAGGAA
>CAJXGP010000573.1 GCA_913053915.1 uncultured Ignavibacteriales bacterium
CGAGGTTGAAGACAGAAGTATAAAACATGAAATAAAAATTGAATCTAAAGTTATTGAGGATAATATGATTATTACTTTTTCAGATACAGGAAAAGGAATTGATGAAGAAAATTCGGCAAAAGTATTTGAACCATTTTATACTACTAAAAAAGAGGGAAAAGGAACGGGACTTGGTCTATGGGTTAGTTATGGAATTATTAAAAGCTTTCAAGGCGATATTGCCGTAAACAGTGTATTAAACGAAAGAACAACATTCACCATTACATTACCAATTCAACCTTAAATTAAAAGGAACTAATTATGTCAGAAAGGATTTTAGTTGTTGATGATGAAGAAATTATTCGAGAATCACTATCATTTATTTTAAAAAAAGAAAATTTTGATGTTGATGAAGCTGAAAACGGAAAAGTTGCGCATTCAATGTTGCTTGAAAAATCTTATGATTTAGTAATTACAGATTTGGAAATGCCTGGAATGAAAGGTATAGAACTTATAGAAGAAATAAAAAAATTAAGTTTACAAACAATCATAGTCATAATAACTGCTTTCGGCTCTCTTGATACCGCTATATCTGCTCTTAGAAACGGTGCGAGCGACTATCTGCTTAAACCGGTTGAATTTGATGAATTAATTATAAAAATCAAACGCCTTTTTGAAATAAGGAATCTTCTACTTGAAAATAAAATTTTAAGAAAAGAAATTCAACGGAATTATGATTTTGAAAATATAGTCGGTAAAAGCCCTGCTATTAGAAGAATATATGATATAATAAAAACAATCGCAGACACCGACAGTACAGTACTTATTACCGGCAAAAGCGGTACCGGTAAAGAGTTGATAGCAAGAGCATTACATTATAAAAGTAGTAGAAAAAATAAACCTTTAATTACCTTTAATTGCGGCGCTATAACTGAAAATTTGATTGAAAGCGAATTCTTCGGACATAAAAAAGGAGCTTTTACAGGTGCGATTTCCGATAAAGAAGGTTTAATAAAGGCTGCTGAGAACGGGACATTATTTCTGGATGAAATTAGTGAACTACCGATTCAACTGCAGGTAAAATTTTTACGGGTCTTGCAGGAAAAGGAATATACTCCCGTCGGCTCTACCGTATGCATACCTGTAAATGTCCGTTTTATTGCTTCAACAAACCGTAATCTCAAGGATGAAATAAATGAAGGCAATTTTAGAGAAGATCTATATTACAGATTAAATATAGTAGAAATAAATATGCCTACATTAAAAGAAAGAGAAGAGGATATACCACTGCTTGCCGATCATTTTTTAGATAAATACCGCAAAGAAATGAATAAGAATTTGAAAGGGATAGATAGCGAAGCAATGCGTGCTTTGATATTTTACAACTGGAAAGGCGAGGTGCGTGAGTTGGAAAACATTATTGAACGTGCCGTCATCTTTTCTAAAGGCGAATTTATTACATTGAAAGATCTACCACAATCCTTCAATGTTAATACAACTATAACCGATATTACACAAATGGGATCGTTAGACGAATCAGTTAAAAAATTTGAAAGGGATTATATCTCGAAAGCTCTTGAAAACAACGATTTTGATAAGGAAAAAACTGCAGAATTTCTTCAAGTTGGTCTCTCAACCCTTTACAGAAAGCTTAAAGAATTAGATATTAAAGTCTGATGATTTAATATAACTATTTCCAGTTTATTCTCATTTATAAAAAGAATATTAGGGTGCTTTTTCAATAATGAGAATTAACCGCCCCTGTAATTCTTCATATTTTGATAAAACCTCTTATTTCAATAAATAAATTGGACTTTCAACCATTTCCGACCTATTAAAAAGTTGAATATTCTTTGGCATGTAATTAGATAGTTTTATTTTGAATTAAAGCTTTATTCCCGATATTATTTTAATCTTTTGCAATTTATCATATTGTATGAAAAATATTATTCTATATAGCACAGATTTCAGTATGTGTTTGAGTCTTTTAATTTATTTACAAAATAATTATAAAATTACGACCACAACAGAGCTGGATGTTGTGGAAGAACTTGTAAAATATCAGGGTTTCAATCTAGTTCTGATAGATGCTGAACCTACAAAGAAAATCGAAAACTTTTGTAAAAATCTTCGATTAATCAATCCAAACATTCCTTTAGTACTCACTTATGTGTATAGAGACAAATCAAAAGAATTTGATGCTAATATAAGGAAATATGCTCATACAATTTTTTATAAGCCATTTGATCTTCCT
>CAJXGP010000574.1 GCA_913053915.1 uncultured Ignavibacteriales bacterium
TAAAAAAAGCCCCCGTTTTTTTATAGGCGCGCTGCTAATCCATGTGTTTATTATTGTACTCTTCGGCATAGGTTTTCATCTTAAGTCAAAGCAACGTGCCTCTACGGCACAACCCGAAAGTGTGAAAGTGACCATGGTCGACGCAAAAGAAGTAAAACGGGAGCTGGCGAAGCTAAAGGCTAAAGATGATCGTGAAGCAAAGCGCAAGGCCGACGAACGACGTGTGAAAAAGTTGCGGAAAGAGCGTAAGGCGGAACAAAAAAAAGAAAAACAACTGTTGCCGAAGCCAGAAATATAATGACTCAAGAAGAAGCTCAAAAACTTATAGATATGGATACCGTTCAAAAAGAGGCAATTGAACGCGTCCAAGATACCGGTATTGTATTTATCGATGAAATTGATAAAGTTGCCGGCGGTGGAAAGGGACAAAGCGGCCCAGATATTTCACGCGAAGGTGTACAACGGGATCTTCTCCCAATTGTTGAAGGTTCTAATGTTAATACAAAATACGGCGTTGTGAACACCGATCATGTCTTATTTATTGCATCCGGTGCTTTTCACGTTTCTAAACCTTCAGATCTGATTCCCGAACTTCAAGGTCGTTTTCCGATTAGGGTAGAACTAAAAAGTTTGACGGAGGATGATTTTATAAAAATTTTAACAACACCGCAAAATGCTCTTCTGAAACAATATAATGCACTTCTTGAAACTGAAGGAGTAAAATTAAAATTTACTAAAAATAGTATTAAAGAAGTTGCTAGAATTGCTTGGGAAGTAAATCAACAAGTTGAAAATATAGGTGCAAGAAGATTACATACAATTTTAACTACTTTACTAGAAGATATTTTATTTGATGTTCCGGATAAAATGCCGTCTAAGACTGTTGAAATTAACGATGATATTGTACGGAAGAAACTTGATTCTATCGTTAAAAATAGAGACCTGAGTAAATATATACTTTAAAAAATCGAATAACGCTTTTTGTATTTTTATATAATAAGTAGGCGAAAATTAATTTTTTCACAGTCTTTCAACTTTAGCCATAACAATAATCCGTGGATCTGTTCAACTTTCAATTGACATATTTTAAATAATAAATGAGTTCAGTCCAAAAAGGTCAAATATAATAAAAACACGATTTTTGAAGTGACACTTTTTATCGAAAATTAAAAACAAATGCAGTAGATGTCATCTATGAAAGAAAAATATCAACCAAAATTTTCGTATTTTTAAGTTATATCTTTTCGGAGTAGACTCTTACTTCAAATTTTCAAAGTTATCTTCCTGAGAGAAACGATACTTACCAAAGCACCTATAAAAGGTCCTAAACAGATTAGAAAAATAAAATAAATGATATCGTGAAATGAAAATAAATATCTGATTATTGCATGGTTCCTAAAATAAAGTAAAAATATCCCGATTAAACCTATTGCTATTATTCCGGCAAAAAAACCTTCTAAAACAGCATTAAGAATTATAGGCATTTTTATGGTTGATAATTTTGCACCTACGAGTTTCATTGTTTCCATTTCGCGGTATTTCGACCGGATAATTAATTTCACGGTACTGTACACAATGTATAAAGAGATTAAGAATAAGAATGCCGTAAAAATAAAAACATATTTTCTTATTTTAGTAATAGTATTTAAAATCTGATAAATAAATTTTTGTTTAAATACCACTTCATCCACACTGGGGAATTTGGAAATTTCTTTTACAATTCTCTTTAACGAATCTTTCTGCACATAGGCCCCTTTGAGAATAATATTAAAAGACGCAGGTAAGGGATTATAGTTTAATATTTTTCTAAAATCTTCGCCGGTTTGTTTAATAAAGTTTTGCGCTGCTTGCCGTTTATCGATATAGGACAGTTTTTTTATGTAATTTTTCCCTTCAAGTTTCACTCTTATGTTTTGAATATCCTTATAGTTTAGATCATTTTTCAGGAAAACATTAATATTGATATTACTTTTAATTCGGCTTTGCAGCATATCCGAGACCTTTATCAAAAACATCGAAGCGGCAATAAGAACAACCGAAATACTCATCGATATTAAGGAAAGGAAAAAAGAAGATTTTGCCCTGCCAATTAGTTTAAACGCCTCTTTTATCCAGAATAGAACCATAATATAAAAAAGAAAATTAAGTTAAAATTTATACTGTAAGTCTGCTCAAAAAAAATACTGATGTGTCATTCCGAACTGCCTATCCGCCTCAGGCGGAAAGTAAAGA
>CAJXGP010000575.1 GCA_913053915.1 uncultured Ignavibacteriales bacterium
TATTAAACCAAATTTTAGAGGTGATTCATCTATACTTGTTAAAGTGTGAAAAGGAACGTTACCTGATTTGCCTCCTTTTGTCAGATCTCCGGAAATAGGTATTAAGTGATTACCTTTATCAAGTGATCTATATAATATGTTGGAACCTATATAAAATATATTCCTGTCATGACTAGAAAGTTTTATAGGAGTTTCCCAATTAAAGCGTAAATTTGGTTTTCCAATGTCATTTACCGGCTTAACCGATACCGTTCGATGTGTTTTTTTATTAATCCTGTAGTAATATCCGAATTGAAAACCTGCGTAAATTAGGTTGTTATCGGTTGTATCTACTTGTACATCCATACCGTCCCCGCCTAATAATCTTTTAAATGGATATTGACCGGTTGAGTACCAGTTATAATTTGGAGTATATGTGTGAGGTCCATACCAAACACCATTGTCCTGCATGCCGCCATAAACATTATATGGTTTTTCCATATCGACTGCAACGCTGTAGAATTGCCCTACTGCAGGAGTATTGGCTTTAAACCATGTTTTACCGTTATTATAAGTAATATTGATTCCGCCGTCGTTTCCAATGATTAAATGCCCCTCTTTATTTGGGTCAATCCATAATGCATGAAAATCACCGTGAACATCTGAGCCTCCAATAGATTTGAAAGATTTACCACCGTTTTCCGACATTATAGCCGGCACACCCAATAAATAGATCTCTTTATAATTTTCCGGGTCAACTCTTACCTGTCCAAAGTAATAACCGTATGTATAATACATGTCATTTATGTAGCCTTTGTTCATCTTTACCCAAGTTTTTCCACCATTATTCGAACGGTAAATCTGTGTACCTATTATCGGAGTATTATAGAGTTTTTTCTCGGCATCCTCTAAATAATTAGCTACATCTTTAGGGGTAATCTTATTTTCTTTTACCATTCCCATTATTTTTTTTACCGTATATTTTTTCGGGAAACCGTTTTTTTTCATAAAAGCAACTAAATCTTTACTCTTAATTTGCAGGAACTCCTCCTTGTCCATTTTACGAATTTTTTCACGGGTAAGCTTCTCTTCTTTTTTGCCCTTTTCTTTCTTCCGATGGAATTGATTATCTAGAACCGCATAAATTATTTCCGGATTTTTCGGAAATACAGCCAAACCGATCCTTCCGACACCCTTGCCGGTTGGAAAATTACTCACCTTTGTAGTGATTAATGACCAAGTATTCCCTCCGTCATTACTTTTATAAATTCCGGACGTTGACCCTGCGCCGGTGAAATTCCATGCTCTTCGTATTCTATACCACATTGCTGCATAAAGCACATTCGGATTTTGTGGATCAATAGCCAAATCTATAGCACCTGTATTTTCATCAATATATAAAACTTTCTTCCATGTTTTCCCGCCATCGGTAGTCTTAAAAACTCCCCGCTCTTTATTTGGTGAATAAAGATGTCCTATGGCAGCCACCCAAACTGTATTCGAGTCATTAGGATCCAAAACTATTCTGCCTATGTGCTGGGATTCTTGTAGTCCGGCAGATTGCCATGTTTTTCCTCCATCAATACTTTTATATAAACCGGTACCTGCATAAGAGGACCGGCTGGAATTATTTTCCCCCGTTCCGACCCAAATAGTTTTTCCATATTTCCAGTCGACCGCAATTGCACCGATTGTTATTGAAGTTTCATTATCAAATAATGGTTCAAATGAAATCCCATTATCTGTAGTTTTCCACAATCCTCCGGTTGCATAAGCTACATAAAAAGTGGTAGGATCTTTTGGATTGACTGCAATATCCACTACCCGTCCACTCATTATGGTGGGACCTATAGAACGAAGTTTCACATTTTTGAGAAGTGAAGTTTTTCTCATTGCCATACGCTTTTGAAATGCTTCAATCCTTTTTTGTGCCGGGGTAAAAGGATAAGGATTTTGAGTTTGAGCGGATGCAATTGTTGCTAGAAAAACTACTATAATAACTGTCAATAATTTTTTCATGAAGTTCTCAATTGTTTAATGATTTTAAAAATAATTAATTCCGATTTATCTTTGATTTCATTGAAAAGAATTTCAGATTTCTTTAATATTTCATTTGCGGCTATCTGATTTGCTAGTCCTGCACAGTTAATTGCTACATTTAAAAATGCGCTTTGTGATGCCGCTAAAATTAATGAAGTCGCTACGCCGGTGTCTGAGATGGAATTTTGATTCCCGCCCAAAGCTATTCTTTC
>CAJXGP010000576.1 GCA_913053915.1 uncultured Ignavibacteriales bacterium
AATTATTAATGATCTAATTTAGAAGTGGTAATCTTGTTATATGATTATTTTATCTCCATCGTATTTTGATGTTCATTGAGTGTACTGCCCATATCACGCCCGCTTATTCTCCCGGTTACTGCGATCATTTGTTTAAGATTTTCACGGGTAATTTGAGGCTGCCCTTCCAATATTGAAATATCGGCAACTGTACTTAGAGAAACGTAATCACCATTTGGTGATAAAATTCCGATACGTTTTATTTTACTTACATTCTTTCGATTTTCCAACGGATACCTTACTCTAATACCGGTCATAAACAATTTATTTTGGACTTTCGAAGCTACATCACCATTTATTGCAGAATATACTTCACGATAAATAACGTCGGACGATAAACCGTATAACCCGGCAACCAAAGGTTTTACTTTAATTAACACGGAAGACCCGGCAATTGTAATACCGTTGTAAACATCTACAACACCGCGAACATTTGTAATTATTGTACTTACTTTTTTAGAAAGTTTTTCCAATTCATTAAAATTATTACCGAATATTTTAATTTCAATCGGCTGCGGCACTGCGGTCAAATCTCCAATAAGATCACCCATTAATTGTGCAAACTCAATGTGAATTCCGGGCACTCTCGTTAAAATTTTTTTACGTACACTATCAATCACTTTTTGAATTCCTAAGGAACGGTTTTTTTTCAATCTTATTAGTGTCTGTCTCAAAACTATAAGCGATTAAATAATAACAAGGTAAGTGATAATTTGGTAAATTATGTTTTAATTATTTATAATAAATTAAGGTTAAGGAAACATCATGAAAATATTCAATGAATTTTGTTAGTGGATTGTGAAATTTTAGAAGGCAATCCATCAGATACGAAACTATATCAGGGGACAATGGACAGAATTATAAAGAATTACGGAACAGTTCCCCGTGATTCAAGTACCGACGGCGGTTATGCGAGCAGTGCCAACAGAAGATATGCACAAAGCAAAGGAATCGTAAATATCGTATTCAATAAGGTAGTAGGCAGCCTTCAAAATATTGCAAGCAGCAAGAAGATGGAAACAATGCTGAAGAAATGGCGAAGTGGAATCGAGGCGGTTATATCCAACTACAAAAGAGGCTTTGGTATGTTTGTATGTAACTGGAAAGGCAAGGAGCATTACAAATCAAAAGTACTGTGGAGTGCAATCGCATACAACATAAGAGTGATGACGAGGCTGGTCATAAGCCGGATAAAACCGGTACAAATATTTGGCTGACAAAGCGTGAAATGAAAAGATAAAAAAGATTCTATAAGATAGGTATGGCCAAAATCGAATATCTTGATGTAAAAGCTCTGGAAAACTAAACAGAATTTAAACTTTAAGTAAAAATATTTTTAATATTTGGATTTATAATTTCAAAATTGTTTAAATCTAAAATTTGATGCTTAAAATTTCAGAAATGTTTCTTAAAAACGCTACTTTATAGAAGACACTACTTAAGCACCTCTTTATATCGGTACTATAACCGCAAAAGTCAAAGGAAAAGTCGCTTGTATGGTCAACGAGCAATGGAAATATTAGTAAACAAATACGGACTAATAGACCCAGCGAAATACTGAACCAATGACAACTTGCTGTAAAATTATGACAAACTTTGCAGGAAAGCCGTATGCGGGAAAACCGCTCGTACGGATTGACGAGGGGGAGGAGTAAGGATATTTGTATTCCTTCCTTCCTACTCTACTGGCTTTCCCTTTTGCCGCGAATTCATGAATATTTATCTGCCGCCACCGATTCTACCAAAAAACAGCTCCGCAGTTTTTCATTTTTTCTAAGCGTTTTATAGTTACAATTTTGGAACTTCTACAGAGTTCTGTGATTTTTGGTTAGCAATTAACCGTAAAATGTCGTGAGAAGAATATCGAATTGATTATCAGAAATAAATTATGTAAATTTGCAATCAGATTGCAAAATAACATAAAAATAATAAATGATTAAGCGAAAATTAACCGAACACATAAAAAAAGTACTAGGGAAGTTTCCCGTTGTTTCAATAACAGGACCGCGTCAGTCGGGTAAAACTACTTTACTGAAAGCGGCGTTTCCCGAATATGAATATTTCAATTTAGAGCGGTTCGACCATCGTGAAATGATAAGGTCCGACATTGTTGGATTCTTAAATAACATCGGTCCAAAGGTAATATTGGACGAGGCTCAAAACATACCTGAATTGTTTAGCTAC
>CAJXGP010000577.1 GCA_913053915.1 uncultured Ignavibacteriales bacterium
AACAATTTGCATCAATGCTGCTTTATCACTTGCCTGCTCGGCAACTACACCGGCAACTATTCCAAATATACCAAATGGGGCAAATTTAATAACGAGCGAAGTTATTTTCATCATTAACTCAAAACCACCGTTAAATAAATTTAAAAGTGAATCTTTATATTCCATCGATAATTTAGTTAGAAAAAAACCGACTAAAACAGAGAAGAAAATGATTGCAAGCATATCTCCATTTGCCAAAGAACGGAAAATATTAGTAGGAATCAATCTTAATAAAAAACTACCGAATCCATTAGAGGCTGTACCGATACCCTTAACCTCCTTTGAAAAGCCGAGGTTTGCACCTACCCCGGGTTGAATAATATTAACAAAGGTTAAACCGACCAATATGGCAAACAGGATTAAAGTTTTTAACCCCATTTTACCGAGGTCTTGTCCATCCCCAATATTTGCAATCCCGGTTACAATAGAAGTTAATATAAGTGGAACAATAATCATCTTGAGAGTCTCAAGAAATATATCGCCCATCCAGGTTATATACTTTACATATTCGGTAAAAAATAAACCGTAAAGTACCCCAAATAACAAAGCGATTAAAATTTGCCAATGAAGTTTTATTTTTATTCTTGTCATTTCATTTAAATGGTTTATGAGTTTTTTCTAAGATGCGTTAAAATTTATGAAATAAGATTATATTGAAAAATCTATTACATTATTGAAAAAGCAAGTCCTAAAAGTGTGAATTCTCACCTCAGGCAAGGAGCTTGCTTAAAATTTCATCACAAACAGCATACCCTTTTTTAGTCAAACAAATTGATGATTCATTAAAGAAGGCTAAATTTTCTTCGGTTAATTGTTTAAAATAATTATATTTTTCATCTATCCAATTATCATTAAAAAGATTTTTAAATTCATTTATATCCAAACCTTTACTTCTTAAAGCCAACATTACATACTCATCCAATTTTTGTTGCGCGTTAATGAATTCATGATTTGCCTCTGCATTGCCTTTCTTTTCAATTGAAGAAATATATCTTTTTAAACTCGAATAATTCCACCAACGTTTACCGTCCACGAATGAATGGGAAGAGGTTCCTAGACCTAGATAATCTTTGTAGCGCCAATAAGCGTTATTATGCATACATTCGAAACCTTCCTTAGCAAAATTTGAAACTTCATATTGTATATAGCCATGTGAAATAAGAAAATCGATAGTTAACTCATACAACTCGGCATCATTATCATCATCTTGCATTACCAATTTACCGTCCAGAACTATCTTGTTAAGAATAGTTCCGCGCTCTAAGATCAAGCTGTAAGCTGAAATATGATTCACCGGCAGTAAAACTGCGGTTTCGAGATTACTTAGCCATTTCTCTTTAGTTTGTTTAGGAAGATTGAAAATTAAATCAATATTTATATTATCAAAGCCTGCGTCATGAGCATCATAAACAGTTTTTATTGCAACATCTTTATTATGAATTCTCGTTAAAAAATTTAATTCATCCTCTTGAAACGATTGTATTCCAATACTGATCCTATTGATACCAATATCATAAAAATTTTTCAATTTCTCTTTATCCACTGTCCCGGGATTTGTTTCCATAGTTATTTCGGCATTTTCTGAAATATTGAAATTCTTTTTTAGCTGTAGAATAATCTTTCCGAGATAATCGGGTTTCATCAACGAAGGAGTACCTCCGCCGAAATAAACAGTAGTAAATATTCGTTCATTATCATAATACTTTGAATAAAATGTCATTTCTTTCTTCAAGGCAATTAAATAGGGCTGAATATTATCCGATGTAATTATCGAATAAAAATCACAATAAATACATTTATGATCACAAAAAGGAATATGGATATATAATGCAGTTTCTTTCAATGTTAAGTTTAATGATTACTCATTTAAAATAGAGAAAATCGTCAATAAATACGGTAAATAAATTTGATAATAAAAAATCCTTACGAAAAATTATCCCGTAAGGATTTATAAAAATCATAAAAGATATTTATGTTTTAGCATTTATTGAAAAAACAATATCAATTATTACTTTTATGACTCTAGGTATCGAACCGCCGCTGATATTATTAACCGATACCGTACCGGTAAATACTGTATTGGCAGAATTATTGAGATACTGATTAAAAGCTGAAATTTGACTTTGATTAAGGTTCAATTTAAACGGCGTATTCGTATAATCAGCCGGTTTTACATTATT
>CAJXGP010000578.1 GCA_913053915.1 uncultured Ignavibacteriales bacterium
ACCGGACCTTGTGTTGGCATCGTTGACCGTTCCTGGGCATGAAAAAATTGTCGAAGGATTGGAAGCCGCAGGGTTGAATTATCTTGCGCCGGAGCCGCTTTCATTGGTGGATGTCTATGCCGATGTCCGGTTGATTGCGGAAGCGTTAGATGTTGTTGAGCGCGGGGAGTGTTTAATTGAGGACATGAAATTGGCGATGCAGCTTTCAGGATATGAAAAGGCTGAACGGGTGCAAGATGCAATTATTGATGCTTTTGCCTTAATGAAGTCGGCAATACTGAATCATAAAGACCCGATTTGGCAAATTGAAAGAAAAAAAACAAAGGCCGTCCGGTATAAAGAAACAGATATGATACAGGCTTTCATAGAATATGCAAGGGAACAGGGAAGTACGCATCCTGATTTCTACTATCAGAACTTTACTAAAATGACAAATAAAGCACTTGCGCCGTTATTGACAGCACCTGATGGTAAACCGGTCAAGGATTTATCCACCATAGAGGATATGGACGCTATACGCATAGCAGAACGCATGACAACACAAATAATTGAGCAAGGAATGAAATCAGGAATTTTCTACAAAGAGATTTATACCGAAGTAAAAGAGAGAATCAATGCATTTGCAACCAGTTTAGCACCAATGATTTGAAAACTAATGTGAACATATCATCCCAGCTGGTAACAGAGACCGACAATCAAAAAGCAGTGATATATTTCTTTTTCCTAAAATCGAAATACAGAACATCCGTATTTTATGACTACAAACCTGAAAAACTTGCAATACTCACGGGAGTATCAGTAAACACCATTCGTAAATACGTTGGCTGGCTGAAAAGAAACGGATTTGCAGCAATAACGGACGGTCATCTTTGGTTGAGGTCGATAAAGAAAATAAGCCCGGAGAAACGCTTAATAAGAGTAGATACAAAAGCCTGGACATCGTGGAAACAATTTGAAAATAGGGTGTATGCACAAATAATAAAACTTGATATAAAAAAACAAACGTTCCATTATTCAATGAAACGTCTGCCTGAAAATCTTAAGAGTAAAAAAGCTGTTACTATTTATCGTAAATATTTAAAGACTTACGGCAAAGATAGCAAAGAAAAGGCAGACATCCCAATGAGTAGTGTACGACAGATTGCACGCCTGTTTAACCGCTCGAAAAGCTGGGCACAAGCAATGTTAAAAACACTTGAGCGAATGGGATATATTACACGTAAACAGGTAATAGAGAAGCTATGTGATGGCTATTTACCGCCTGAATATTATTCGGGGAAAGGATACATTTATTACAACACCCGCAGAAATGCAATGATATTACATCACGGGACATTGATAAATGTAACTTATTGATTTTTAGGCAACGTACCAAAAAGTGGACAGACTTAAAGAGTATTATAAAAATAAAATGCTATGACTATCATTATTCAGTTACCGGGAAACATTCTTTTTTTAATTCATTTATTTGAGATTATCATATTATTTTATCTTATTTTCATAATTTTTGGCTTGATAAAAAATTGCACTAAAAATTCTTTTTTTAAAAAACAAAAAATAAACGGAGTTTTTGGAGCCCATAAAAAGGGGTAAAACATTAATAAATTTTAAATTCAAATTGATATGAAAACAAATGTAGAAGTTTTAACTTCCAATTTACGGAAACATTTAAAAAGCATACCATACCACGAAATTGAACGTGTAATGTTAAGTTGAATTATTTAATTCTTATTCAGGAAATTTAAAGTACTCGAATACTTTTTGGTATTATACCTTATTTGTGCTTTTAATATTCATATTTACAACTATTTGCGGTATGCACTATGAGTCTTTATTAGGTGACGTTTGTTTTATTGTATTTTAAATATTTTATTGATTAACACCTAATTTTTTTAATAAACCGTTTATTCCATATACATTTATTGATTCTTGTAAAAGGGACAAAGATTTATCGTAATCGTAACCATTAATTCTAAAAATAACATAACAGGTTAAATATTCATTGTATTTTCGATAAGAGTTATTAAGATCATAAATTTTATTCATACCTTCCATAATTTTTACCATACTTTCATATATACCATTTTCTCCTAGAAGTTGATATGCAGTAACAGTTTTGTCTGCGATTTCTTGTTTAGTGTCGACATATTTATTTGCTAATTGTTTTAACAAACTATTAAATTGTTTTACAAGCATGTCATTCTCAGTTACATA
>CAJXGP010000579.1 GCA_913053915.1 uncultured Ignavibacteriales bacterium
ATTTGAGAAAACCCCATCTGTCTAAAAATGAACAGACTTCTTTCCTTTTTACATACACGGCTTCATATTTAATTCCCTCCTTAAACTTTGTACATGATAATTCATTGTGGGGATTTACGGCTCCGATTGACGGTACTAGGTATAGATTTGATGTTCTAATCGCGCCAGGGGTTTATAATTCAAATCTAAAATTTTATTCATTTTTAGGTGACTATAGGACTTACTTCAGATTTTGGAATACATATTCTTTTGCTTTCAGGTTAGCGGGAGGCTTATCGGGAGGTAGTAATCCTCAGAGATTCTTTATCGGCGGTACTAGTAACTGGATAAACAGGCATTTTGCTACTCACAGCATCCCCATTAAATCCGTTTCCGATTTTGCATTTTTAACAGCAGCATTGCCCTTAAGAGGTTACGATTATGCACAAGAGATCGGAACTAAATATGCATTGATGAATCTGGAACTCAGATTTCCTCTTATAGAATATTTGCTAACCGGAGCGCTTCCGATACTTTTTAGGAATATCCGTGGTGTTTTATTTTTCGACGCCGGCTCTGCATGGAATCAAAACAGAAAGCTTCGTCTTTTTGAAAGAAACGGTAACGGTTTTATCGTAACTAAAGATTTACTAATGGGAACGGGTGTCGGTGCAAGAATATTTTTATTTTCCTTCCTGGTTAAATTTGATTTGGCGTGGGCATATAATTACCATTCTTTTTCAAAACCCAAGTTTTATATTTCTCTAGGAGCTGATTTTTAAAGGGAACAAATTATTTAATTCTTTCCCACAAGCATTAAACTTTTTAATTGCTTATGAGAAAGATTTTAATATGGTTTATTTTTCCATACCGGTTTTCTTTGTTGTACTCACAGCCGGCCGGGATTTATTTTCTTTGGGAGGATTGTCCGATTTGTTTTTATAATCTGTTTGATAGAAACCGCTTCCCTTAAATATTGGGCCGGAGCCAGGTCCAATTAATCTTTTTACATGACCGCTGCATTTAGGGCAAACGGTTAATAGTGCTGCATTCATTGTTTGAAATTCTTCAAATTTATATCCACAATCATTGCATTTATACTCGTATGTCGGCATATTGAACTCCTATAAATTTTGCTGTTTAACCTAATGAAAATTACTTAAATTTTCCATAAGTTAGGATACACGTGTTATAAAATTTATATAACTGTATTCCTATTATTTTATATCTAAAGAAAACTCAGTTTACGGTATTTTAAAACTGTAACGATTAACTAGGCGTAATTAAAATGATCATTTCCAAGCTTTCAAACTGTAAACGTTAACAAAAATCAAAGCTTCTTCACAAGAAAAATACTTTCTTAGAAAAAGCTTATTAATATGAATTTCTATTTGATTTGCTACTTTCTTTACAGCTAAAGAAAAAAATAATTTTCTTGCTTGGACAGAGAAATATAAAGATAAAATATTTTTCTTGTTATATAAAATGTGTTATAAATCATCTTTAATACAAACATTATGTTGGGATAGTGAAAAAAATTTTACTTTTAATAGTTCTATTAAACTTATTTCTTGCCGGATGTATAAATTACATTCAAGATGTTCATTTATATGCAGACGGTTCAGGTGATATGCGAATTCATTACTGGATGAAAATTACCGATAAAGATGAATTCAAAATTTTGAATAAAATAGGAATATTCAATGCAGACTCAATAAGAAAGGAATTTATGTCTCCTTTTGATAATGTTCAAAAGGTAAGAGTATATACGGATTCTTCCGATAGTACAACCCACGCCATTATCGATTTAACTTTTCTACATATTGATTCTTTAAACTATACAAAAACTTTCAGCGCTGCTGATTTTTCACTCAAGAACGGTGAGGACGGATTGAAAGTATTCCATCAATTCATTTCTCCCATCGCAACCGGTTTCGGAATTAATACCTCTCAATTTCATGTTATTTATAAATACACGTTCGGAGGTGATATTATTACGGATAATGCTACTTCTATTAATGGCAGAGTGCTTATTTGGAATTATTCTCTTGCCGATATTGGTAACGGTAAAACAATTTCGGTGACTTTTAAACCATTCAAACTAAAACGTACACCGCTCTGGATTTACGCATTATCAGGGTTCGTTTTTTTAATTGTTCTGATATTTTTGTTTAAAAAGAAAAAAAATTAAGGTAAATACCTAACCTGGACAAGCCGGAACCAAAAAGGGATT
>CAJXGP010000580.1 GCA_913053915.1 uncultured Ignavibacteriales bacterium
CAGTCTGAAAAGGTACAAATCAAGGCCAACTGTAAAAATCCAAAAAAAAAATGATTTTACGGCAACGCTGTAAATTATTTACTCAGGTTTTGCACATATCGTGAAAAAACGGATAATTAAATGAATGCAAAAGTGAAATATTTTATAACATCCGGCATATCAATAATGTAGAAGTTTCAAAATGAAAGAAAATTTCCTTTGTGCGGCTTTGTGAAAACCTTTGCATTTCTTCGTGGTTTTCATTTACTGCGAAGGATTACACAAAGGTACGCAAAGGCTGAAAAATCTATAAATAACACCATATTAAATTGATAATTATTATGTTAATCAAGTGCAAAACTTGAGTTATTTATATTTATCGATCAGCCCGAAATCAAATGGGGTCCAAAGACAGGATTTTAAACCACTTTCTTTAAAAGCCTCATTAGCCCAGGTGTTACAAGTTTTGAAAATTGAATAATGTCCATTTGCTTTGTAAAAGTCATCATTTGTTGAATATCCGCTATTGGCGATAATAATTTTATTTCCACTTGCATCCTTTTTAAATGATTCTGATATGAACTTATTTAATTTTTTTAATTCAGATTCACTTAAATTTATTTTAATCCAGGATTTTCTAATCCCTTTGTATCTCGTTAAATGAATTAAGGCCGAACCTTTTAAAAATAGCGCTTTAAAAGCATTCCAAAAAGTCAAATCACTCCAGGTAGGCGTATTCAAATAAAAATTTTCGTCTCCCCATCCAAATGAAAGATATTTATCGTCCTGAGTAAAAGCTAAATCTTTTTTGAGCGCAACACTGAGGTTGTTAACAGGAATAATAATGTAGAGATGGACGCCATTAGTGCTTAGATAAATTTCCTTATTATTATCAGTACTTAATTCTGTTCTGTTTACAGTGATATAGCCCAAAATTAAAGATATGATTATATAGCTAACAGGTATGATAAGAAAATATAAAAACCATTTTAGTATTTTTTGAAGTAACTTCATGCTGTGTTAGCTTATTTAACTAGAGTCTGTCTATAATGTCCAATAGCTGCGTTACGCTCGTGCTGAAAACAAACATTTACAAAAGTAAACTTATTGTTATTCAGCACTTCGCAAGCCTTGCTCTTGAACATTATAGCTCAAACTCCCGACTTTATGGACAAGCACTAACTATATCTGTCCCAAATATAAAGTTTATTCAAACAGCAATGGAAAATAGCAGTCGGTTTCCGTTGTATTTATCATTTTTTTTGTGAGCGGGTACTCATGAACGGAAATGGTGTGTCAGGGAGGGGAATTGCGGGCTAAAATCTGATATTCCATTATTTCTAATATTACGATTTTACGGACGGACAGTAAATAATTTTGGAAAAACAAAATTAAACTCTTACAGATTAAAGTAGAAGCAATATAAATTAACAAAATATCGACATTAAAAACCTTAAATACTAAACTTTAAAACCCGAATATTTTTATATTTGCGGCAAGAACAAGTACATTCGATTAACAACAAGTATGTAAGGCTTAGTGAAAAAAAATTATATAAGGAATGTGAAAATCTTTACCTATAACAAGTAAACTTTTACCTATTTACCATTATTAAACTGAAACTGAAAGAAAAATAATTTAGTTCAAATCAAAATTTATAAAAATGGAAGAAAATTTGAGTAAGGACAGTTTGATGCAAAAGTATCATCTAAAAGGAAATCCGGGTATCGGGTTAATTATGGCCACATTTGGATTTTTTATCGGATTTGCTGCGGTTTCGTTATACGGCCCGGTAGCGAGTAAATTAAAGGAAGTATTAGGAATATCCGGTTTTCTGTTAGGCTTGCTGGTAGCGGCACCGAACTTATCAGGTTCGTTGTTGCGCATACCTTTTGCTGCCTGGGTTGATAAGGTCGGGGGTAAAAAGCCACTCGCTGTACTATTAATATTAGCCGTTATCGGAATGGCCGGCCTGTCTATTCTGCTGCTACTATTCTATCCTAATCATCTCTCGAAAGATATGTACTGGCTTATTGTTTTGTTCGGTATTTTAAGTGGTAGCGGAATTGCTACTTTCTCGGTTGGAATTGCGCAGACCTCCTATTGGTTTCCACAAAAGAAACAGGGAGTAGCACTTGGCACTTATGCCGGCGTAGGGAATCTGGCTCCTGGTATTTTCGGAATCATATTACCTTTTGCATTACGTGGTTTTGGCTTGCCCGTTTCTTATG
>CAJXGP010000581.1 GCA_913053915.1 uncultured Ignavibacteriales bacterium
GTTGTAAAAAAGTGAGTAATCAGATGAATACAAAGTGGGATGTTTTTTAACAATCATTATATCAATAAGATAAAATATCCATAACTGATAGAAATATACCTTGTGCGCCTTAGTGGTTTATTTTTACCACAAAGGAACACAAAGTACACGCGAAGTATGAAAAATTGCTTAAATATTATGTATAAAATTGATAATCATCATGTTAATTAAGCGCGAAACTTTAGTAAGTTATATAATACCTTGTTTGACATAAAGTCTCCTTAAATATAAAACACGATGACGACTCGTATTAACAGATAAAATGTTCCTCCGAATAGAAATTGTTTGGATAATTTTAAAATTAGGAATCGAGATTTATAACCCGCCAAATCGACATAGAACCAAAAAAACAATTTTCAAACTTCCGGAAAAAACAGACTTTTTTAGCATCGTCTTCTTTGTTTGTAATATCAAGTTATTCAGGCAGTTGAGAAAATGAATAGATTATTATTTGACTTTTTGGAAATTCGAATTTGAAAATTATTTGAAATTTGCGGTTTGTTTTTTGTGATTTTATCCCTGCTAAGGATATTTTAAAAAGCGGAAGATTTTTTGATGCCCCACTAAATTCAACATAGAATCCTCGTTTTTATGGAAGTTGCCCTGGAAGACTTATTGAAGTAATTGAGACTTACAGACAAAAATGGTTTCAATCCTTGTTGTAATGGAATTCGGTCTTAAAGCTTATTAAACGGTGAGCATATGAGGCGTGCCGCAGTTTTGAAACGAATATTTTTCAAGTTGCAATTTGCTTTTATTTGAAACGTAAACTTTCAGTTTAACAACTATTTGCGGCATGACTTATATACATTATTGTGCAAAGTATATTTTGTTTTATTTTTCTCTCCAAAAGATTTCAGAATATCTATCTCTACTCCTTTCTTTAAATCTCTACTCGCTGTTGATGATGAAATATTTTTAAAAATATCCATATAGTCTTTTCTACTAAATTCTTTAATTCCAATGCTAATTAGATATTCAAGTCGTTCTTTTGCTGTAAGCTTTCTTCCGCTAAAATTTAATAATTCTGTTAATGAATTATCAATCACATTCAAAATGTATTCTATAAAGGGCGTTGAATTAGCTTTTTGGTCGGATAATACTAATGATTTATAATATTCTTTTTGCGTTTTTGATATTAAACTCTCAAAAGGTAAATATTCAAAAACAGGATACTTATCCATTAAAATTACTGTTTGCCAAAGTCTGCCCATTCTACCATTACCGTCTATGAATGGATGAATAAATTCCATTTCATAATGAAAAACACAACTTTTTATTAAAGTAGGGTCTTCGTCATTTTTTATGTAATTAAACAAATCTTTTATTAGATATGGAATGTTCCCGTATGGTGGTGCAATATGTGCAACTTCTTTTCCGTGAATAATTCCAACACTTTCTTTCCTATACTCTCCCGCTTTTTCAATCAGTCCTGCCATTAAAATTTTATGTGCTTTTTTAAATGAATTAATCGAAAATGGTGAAAAAGTTCCAATTTTATCATAAACTTCTATTGCATTTAATACTTCTATAATATCTTTTTTGGGACCAACTACTCTTTTATTTTCAAGCAACGCTGTTATTTGTTCTTCCGATAAAGTGTTACCTTCTATTTTTAATGAAGAATGAATAGTTCTAATTTTATTCTGTAATAGTTTTAATTGTTCTTGTTTTTTTTGGTGTTTTTATGCGAGTTCTATCTCTTAATAATGACTTCACTGGAGAAGAAACTGACTTTGTTAATTCCGCTAGAGAAATATCAGAAACTGGAAGGCCTGTTTTTTATCAGAATGAGCAACAATCAGTTGTGATTGCCTTATGGCACCCCCCAATGTACATTTTTTTATTGGGTGGTGTTTTTAAAATCTCTGGTGTTAGTGAAATCAGCGCTAGAATGATTAATATTCTATTTTCTCTTTTTAGTACGATATTGATTTACCTCTTTTGTCTTAAAATAATTGGAGGCAAAAAAGGTAAGATAATTGGCCTTGTCGCCTCTGCATTTTTTTTAATTAATTATTATGTGCTTTCTTCATCTGTTTTAATAGATATAGACGGACTTTCTACTTTCTTTGTTCTTTTATTTGTTTATTCTGTATTAAGGTATTCTCAAACAAAAAAGAAGTATTATCTTTTTTTGTCTAGCGTGGCTTTCTTTTTTTCTTTGGCT
>CAJXGP010000582.1 GCA_913053915.1 uncultured Ignavibacteriales bacterium
AAAAATAACATGCAAAAAGAAAGATGGAATAGTACGAATATACCCGGGCAAGAAGGAAAAATTGTAATTGTAACAGGTTCCAGTAGCGGAATCGGTTGCGAAGCGGTAAGAGTTCTTGCAAACAAAAAAGCTAAGGTAATTTTGGCTGTACGGAATTTAGGAAAAGGGAAAGCTGCTGAAGAAAAAATCAGAAATCAAAATCCAAATGTCGAAATAAAAATAATGTTATTGGATTTAGCGGATTTGCATTCGGTGTGCGATTTCGCTGAGAATTTTACATGCGAGTTCAACAAATTACACATGCTTATAAATAATGCCGGAGTAATGATTCCTCCGTATTCAAAAACGAAGGATGGATTCGAACTTCAGGTAGGAACAAACCATTTGGGGCATTTCGCGTTAACGGCTTTACTGTTCGATTTAATACAAACTACTCCGAATTCACGGATAGTAAATGTTTCCAGTACAGCGCATAAGTACGGTAATATCAATTTCGACGATATTAACTGGGAAAAGCGTAATTATAAAGCTTGGCGTGCTTACGGCGATAGTAAAATAGCCAATCTTTATTTTACTTACTTTCTGAAATTTCAATTGGAAAAAGCCGGCTCTAATGTTAAAGTAACCGCAGCGCATCCGGGCTGGACGGCAACCGATTTACAGCGTTACAGTACAACATTTCGTTTTTTAAATAAATTTTTTGCTCAATCATTAAAAATGGGAGCATTACCGATACTACGTGCAGCAACCGATCCGGAAGCTCAAAACGGCGATTATTTCGGTCCTTCCGGCTGGCAGGAATGGCACGGCTATCCTGTTAAAGTTGGACCGAATAAATTATCCCGGGATATGGGAATTGCCCAAAAATTGTGGGGAGTTTCGGAAGAGCTCACTAAAATAAAATTTGAAATAAAAGGAAATTAATTTAAAGAGTAGCTTTAATAAAACTGATAGATAACCGACCTTGAAGATTTTTCAAAAACCTTCAAGGTCATTATAAATCATTTATGAGTCTTCTCGAGAAAAGTATTTTTTTATGGAAGAGTTTTGATTTTTGTTAATATTCATATTTTAAACTCTAACATAACCTTTTTGGATTCGCCTCGCTTATCATTAGTAGATTATTGATCTTAATAACTTAACGTATTACCGACTAAAATTGTCGGAACCTTTCTCTTCTCAGCCATTTTATTATAATCCGGAATATCCACAGATAAAATATTGTTGTACTTATTTATGAAATTGTGAAGTTGATTTTCCAAATAAGACATTTGCTCTCTTACTGCTTTACGTGGTGCGGAGTTATACGGTCCATAAACGGAATACATAAGACTTCTCAACCAACTATAATAATTAGAAAGATAATGAATATCATCTTCGCCTACACCTTTTTGAGCTTTTGAAGTGTATACACTGTCTTTGAGTTTGGTTAATAACGAATCAATGAAATGAGATTTTTTCAAAATAGGCATAAATTCTTTCTTCATATCCGGTTTATTACCGTAAGTAATTTTAATGGCACGCTTAATATTTGATATTTGAGAGTTTATATTATCAATACCGTTAATCATACTGTTGAAAACAGTAACCTCATTCCGTAGTTTTAATGATGCTTCGAGCTGTGCCTTTGCTATTGAAATATTATAATTCAAATTTGGACTTGGTTTCACATCAACAATTTGAGATTCGGTTATACCATTTGCCGTAACTTTGACTTTATATTTACCCGGTATCACTTTTGGACCAAAATGATTGTTTAGATGTTTTCCATGAGCAGTATCTGCATTTAACGGTTTAGGACCATGATACCTTAAATTCCATACAATTCTATTAACGCCCTTGTGGGATTTGCCTGATAAACTATCGATAAAAGTTCCATTCATACCAGTAATTTGAATTTTCACAACGTTGTGATGTTTTTTCTTACCTTTCTTATTTTTATTTGGTTTAGTTTTAATTGAGTTTTTTAAGAAATAATCTATTTCAGCACCGTTTGGTGGATTGGGAGCTTTATATTTTGATAAATTTTTTATACTTCTTCTATACCAATAATGGAAGAAGTAAGCAGGTTGAATTGTGAATAAATGAAATTTACTGTTTTCCACCTTTTTGGTCATCTCTTCGAGTGGAGTAATATTATCAAGTACAAAAATTCCTCTGCCGTGCGTTGCAACTACCAAATCATGATTTCTTTTCACAAACTTGA
>CAJXGP010000583.1 GCA_913053915.1 uncultured Ignavibacteriales bacterium
GACCCCAATGTCATTTTTTACAACCCTGCCGGTTTAAGCTATCTGACTAACAGTCCTGTTTCTTTTTCTTTTGTTAAGCACCTAGTTGATATTAATTTAGCTAGTTTAGCATATTCAACGAATCTTAAAAATATAGGAAGAATAGGCGCTGCTGTTCAATATATTAATTACGGAACGTTTATTGCCGCCGATGAAATGGGTAATAAAACCGGTCGGTACAAAGCCGGCGAAGCTGCATTTATAGGAGGGTATTCGAACATACTGGCTCCTCAATTTTCTTACGGTGTAAATGTAAAGTTTATATATTCAAGCATTGCCGATCGCATATCAACTGCCTTTGCATTTGATGTAGGGCTGCATTATTCCATCCCTTCTTATCAAGTTGAAATTGGTTTTGCAATTCTGAACATGGGAAGTCAAATAAAAGCGTATTATTCCACTAAAGAAGATTTGCCTTTGAATGTTGTAATTGGGATATCCAAACGACTTCAACATTTGCCGCTGGATCTATTCCTGGATTTTCACGAATTGAATAGGCGAACGAATAATTTCTTTTCAAAATTTAATGCATTTAGTATAGGTGCCGAGTTTCGTTTGAGTAAAGCTTTACGTCTTAGATTCGGATATAATAATGAAAGAAGAAATGAATTAAGAATAGGAACTTTTGCAGGGCTTGCGGGATTTAACGTTGGATTGGGTGTTATAATATCAGGGTATCGGTTTGATTATGGTTATTCATCACTTGGTTTAATTGGCGCAGTGAATAGAATCAGCATTTCTACGAATCTTTAATTGTTAAAAATTATTTATAAGGTTTTAAAATATATTGTTTTGCCGACGAATGTGATTGACCGTAGTTTCTCATATCCAATAATTTATTATAATAAGCAAGGGCTTTCTTTCTATTACCTTGCAAATCGTTTATTATTCCTAGATAAAGATAAGAATTAATTAGAAATCCTGACGGCTCTTTTCGATCTATTTTTTTTGATAGTGCAGCACACATATTAAAATAATATTTTGCCGAATCCAGTTGATTATAATTCCTATAATTTAAGCCTACATAGTATGAAGCTTCCCTTTTAACATTTGGAATATCATACCCGATATAATTTTGCTTAGCTTTATTCAGAATATCTTTGAAAATTTTAGCGGCTTTAGAATAATTTCCCATTTTGGCTGCAATTCGTCCTTTCCATCGTTCAAATACCGGATTATCGGGAAATTCTTTTGAGAGCATTTTTGCATATTTATCGGCTTTAAAAGGATTATTTTCATAATTATAATAAAGAGTCATTAAGAAATAACGTGATTCATATTTGGCATATTTTCCTTTAGCGGCAACGTAAGTCAACTCTTTCAATCCTTTCTGTTTGTTACCGGGAGGTAAAAATATCATCAGGGGCTTGATTAAAGGATATTTATCGGGAATCACCGCAGCGTAGTAATCATAAATTCCGAAACCTAGTTGCACATCAACGTTGGATGGGTCTAGTTTAGCCGCTTTTTCAACAATCGGTAAAGCGAGTCTTCCGTCATTAGCTGCATTGAACCAACTATTTCTATATGCATATAATCTTCCTTTAAAACCGATCGCTCCGCCTTTGAAAAATAGTGCGTCCACATTATTGGGATTTTTTTTCAAAATATTATCGCATTGTTTGATTACCTTTTCAAGTTTTTGAAAAAATATATGATCGTATGATTTATTATCCGGGTCCAGCATAATTCGCCACCAGTCAATCATAGCAAGAAAAAATTTCCCCTGCGGCTTGTTTGGGTATTTGCTTATTATAGTGTGAAATGTTCTTTCGGCTTCTGAGAATTTTATGTTGTAAATCTGTTTTATTCCGGCAGTAACTGTTGAATCAAATTTAGTAGTTTTTGGGAAGGACGGTGATAATTGTAAAAAAAATATTATTAATAAAAGTTTTTTCAATTCAAACTTAACCTCAATTCAAATTATAAACCCGGATTAAAATA
Source organism: uncultured Ignavibacteriales bacterium (assembly GCA_913053915.1). The sequence goes on from CAJXGP010000583.1 coordinate 1,984, forward strand.
AAACCGGGAAACTTTAATTAGTGTCTGTCTCTAAAGTAAAGTTTTTAAAAAATAAAAAATAGCAGCCAACTAAGGGGGTGGAATAAAATAAGTTATTGAATTACACCCCCTAAAGGGTATGAATAGAAGCTAAAAAATTCACCCTAAATCCCTTTCTTTCAAGAGAGGGACTTTTTAAAAGCTGCAAAGCAGCTTGTTTTAGCCCTTCTCTTTGTAAG
>CAJXGP010000584.1 GCA_913053915.1 uncultured Ignavibacteriales bacterium
ACTTTTTAAATTTCCGGGATATGTAAATGTTTATACCTTCCCTCTTTTTTTGCGGTTTACGGAGCTAGGATTTAAATGACGTTAATTTTGACTTACAATATAAAATTTGTAATTTATTATTTATATTAAATCTAAATAAATATAAACTGATTTGTGAGTAAAAATGAAAGATAACTTAATAATTCTATTAATATTATTTAGTGTTCTATTTTCCGGTAAACTTATTTCACAGGAAAATAAATTGAAAGATAATGTCAGAACTTTTATTAATTTATTAGATTACCTCAGAACCGATTACCATAATTCAGTAAAAAACGGAAAGGTAATAAACGCGAATGAATATAATGAAATGAATGAATTTAGTGCTAAGACGATACATCTATTTAATCAATTTTCGGGGAAAATAAATTTCGGTAGTATCTTAGAAATTAAAGGTAACTTGGAAAAATTAAAAAAACTGGTTGAAGCTAAAGCTGATCAAGAAGATGTGTACAATATTGTTAATAAAATAAAATCAAAAATCATAAAATTAAATATTATTTCCGTATCGCCGGTGCATTGGCCGGATATTTTGAACGGCAAAAAAATATTTAAAACCAGTTGTTCCTCCTGCCATGGTACTAATGGAGATGGAAATGGCGTATTGTCAAAAAACTTGAATCCAAAACCGACTAATCTTTTAAACGACACTTTTATGGATGCAATTTCTCCGTTCCAAATCTATAACACAATTAAGCTGGGAATTAGCGGTACAAGTATGCCGCCGTTCAATTTGCTTTCAGATAAAGAAGTCTGGGATGTTGCTTTTTATGTCGGTTCTTTACGATATAAAAATAAATATAAACTGACTCAAGATTCGTTGTTTCGAATATATAATATAGTCGTCGGCAAAACATCTTTGGATGAGATATCAACATTACCTGATAAAATATTAATCACAAAATTCAAAGCAAATAATAAATTGGATACGCTTTATCTTGCAGCGCTTCGATTACACAGTGCTCAAAAAAGCAGAATACTTTCTATCGAATTAGCGGCATCTTATTTAAATGATGTACAGGGATTATATAAAAATAATGAATATGAAAAAGCAAGTGCCAAAGCATTATCCGCTTATTTGGAGGGTATAGAACCTTTTGAACAGCAACTGCAAACTATGAACTCCTACCTGAAGAATGAATTGGAATCGATTATGTACCGGCTTAGATCGGACATAAAAGACCGGAAGCCTTTAGAAATTATTAAAGAAGATATCAGCAAGGCTAAGACATTAATAAATGATGCCGCTTCGGTATTAGGTGATAAAGATTTTACTTTCTGGTTTGCTTTCTTAATGGCTGCCTCAATTATTTTGAGAGAAGGGATTGAAGCATTCTTAATTATTATAACAATACTCGGAGTCTTAAAATCCATAAATGCGTCCGATGCAATAAAATGGGTTCACGGAGGATGGATCATTGCTTTGGTAGCCGGAATAATAAGTATGTTTTTTGTTAATATGATTATCTCCTTCGGCGCACAAAGCAGGGAAGTAATGGAAGGGATAGGTTCATTAATCGCTGTGATGTTGTTAATATATGTCGGATTTTGGCTGCATAGCAAAACTGAAGCAAAGAAATGGAAAGAATTTGTAGAGAATAAAATAGTGAAACTTGTAAGTAGTAAAAATATGATTGGGCTTGCAATAGTAGCTTTTATAGTGGTCTTTAGGGAAGCTTTTGAGTCGGTAATATTTCTTTCCGCCGTAAATTTGGAAATAGATAAAGCCAGTCAAAATGGGCTTTATCTCGGAGCCATATCTTCATTAATCCTTGTTCTAGCACTTGCCTGGATTGCATTTAAATTTGCTGCAAGATTACCGGTTATGAAACTTTTCAAATATTCAGCCGTTATTATAGCAGTACTTTCAATTATAATAGCAGGGAAGGGAATTCGTGCTTTTCAGGAAAGCGGTTATTCAAGTATAACAAATCTTCCATTTCATTTTAACATTTCATTCTTAGGTATATATCCCACATTGGAAACCATTGCTGCGCAGGTAATAGTTTTAATGATTATAATAGTCCTTTGGGGTTACAGCAGTAAAAAGATTTCACTTAAAACGATAAAGATTTAATGTGGTTAAATAATATTTTGATGTGCCGGAAAAACTTTATCTGTAGGGACAAGTCGCGACTTGTCCCTACTGTCCATAGTTG
>CAJXGP010000585.1 GCA_913053915.1 uncultured Ignavibacteriales bacterium
CTGTTTACAAATATATTCTTTTAATGTTTAATCATTCCAGTACCAGCTAATTGCGGCATGAAGTATAGGTATTGTTGTAGCCAGTACTTCTTTCTTTTCAATCTGTTTGTCAATGCGTTAGGGCAGGCATGCTCTTTGACAAGTTTTGGCTTGTGGGTCGGTTTTTTCGAGCGACTTGGCAATGTGTATGACTGCAAAAGGTTAGAGTTTTTATTCATTATTATTCTATAAATCAATCTTTCTAAAATGTCTATTTATTTCTCTCTCTACTTTATCAAATTCAGGTAAATTTTGAATTTGTTCTTTCATGGATTTTTGCCAACGAGCCTTATATTGAGGTAATCGCTGTTCTAATTTCACGAAAAAATCCTTTGGATTAACCTTTTTGCTTTCGCATTTGGCAATAAATTCATTTACATAAAAATCAATTTCTAACCCATGCACTTCGAGTAAATACCAAATATCATAAAAATCCCGTGCCTGCATTCTTTGCATTAGCGAACGAAGTTTTTCAACAAGGATTTCTTCAAGAGTATAGCAAAGCAGTTTGTGTTTTTCTTGGTCTGAATAAGTAAGAAAAACATTTTGTAAGATTGGTTCAAACTGTAATTGCTCACTTCTTGAAATATCAACCTTTACATGTTTGTTTGTTCCCATTCCGCCAAGAGGACCGATATAGCTGATATAGAAATTTATTCCACCGTCCTCGTGTTCATTGTCGTCAATTATTTCTAATGGTATATTAGCTTCTTCTCTCACATATTCAAACACTTCATTGAAATAATCAAAGATTTGTTGATTTGAAATCTCATCATTCAATAATGTAAAATCAAGGTCTTCCGAAAATCTATAATCTTCAAAATAAACTTTCTTTAAAACGGTTCCACCTTTAAAAGCAATCATTTTTGAAAGTTCTTTATGCATAGCAATACCTTCCAAAATCCAGGATAAAATGTAGTCCTTTTCTATTTGCTGGTCACGAACACCTACTGCTCTTGCTTTCTTCTGTATTTCTCCTGGTTTTATCATGTATAAATAGCTGATTTAATGGTTTCTGTTTCAATATTCTGCTGAATACTCCATTTTGTTTTTATTTTTCCTGATTTTGGAAGTTCTGTATCTAATAATACAACAGAATTTGTTTTCGATTTTTGCAAATCTTCAATTATGTTGGTCTCTATTTGTAATATATCTAATATGAACCCAAGCCGTTTTAAAACTGCTTGTGAATTAAACTTTATTGCATAATCCAGTAAAACATTATATTTTATTTTATCACGAACGGTGTAAATAGCTCTTGCTATTTCAACAATTCCACCTGCATAGTCAGGCTTGAATAAACAATCTATGAATGTTTTTTCAAGGTCGGAACAAACAACTTTATTAAAGTTATCAATCCATATTTTCTTTGTTCCAAAAAAATGTTTATCGTTATGATAGATAAATTGAAATGGCACGTCCTTTATTTTTATCGTTGATGGACGGATTTGTTGTGAAACGACAATCTGTTCTTTTAATGATGGCTGAGTAATTAAATTATGAATTTGTAATGCCGAGTAATATCCAATATAATGCTTTGCGTTTTGCACCAAATATTCAGCTAATAAATGCCAGTCAGGCATAAATGTTTCAGCATCTTGTTCGTAGGGAATAATATAATACAATCCTCTTTTTACTCTCATTAATAAACCTCTGCGTGTCATGTCGCTGAGTAATTCTCTTAATGCACTGTCATTAGATTTTGGTAATGCTTTTTTTGCAAGCTCATAGTCAAAACAATGTTTGTCCTGTTCATTAAAGAATGTCAGAATTTCATTAGATTGCTTTGATATGTACTTATTCCTCATAGTTACTTTATCAGTTTAAAACTGCTCACAAAGATATAAAACATATTTTATTGAATTGCAAAAAATCAATTAAAATATTAATCATAGCATAATTATCAGATATGACCTGATTTAACTACTATAATTAATCTTCTCTGCAAGCGTTGGCAAGAAATAGCTCTTTTGGTTTTTTAAGGTCGGCTTTTTTGCGTGTTGGTAAAAACCAAATGTGCTATTTTAGCGTAGGCTTTTCATTTCGTTTCTCTTTCAATTCTACTACTCGGTTTTTCTTTCCTTGTATTGGCTACAACGTTTGCGGGTATGGCACGTGCCGCATTATCCCGTTTAAATTTTCTATAAAGTTACATC
>CAJXGP010000586.1 GCA_913053915.1 uncultured Ignavibacteriales bacterium
ACGAATAATCAGATTGAAAGATGGGCTGATTGAATCGGATAACCCCGTTGATCATAGATATAAAACAAAACTTCGTCCGGAGGTTAATTAATAATTTTTAATATCTTAAATTGCTTGGATAATGAATATGTCTAAATTTTCTATTTTATCTTTCGAATTTAAAGAGAGCATGTTGATTGCTTTACAAGCCCTCAGTGCCAACAAGATTAGATCGGCATTAACCATGCTTGGAATATTTATCGGAATAACAGTTGTAGTTCTTATGTCAACTGCTATAAATGGAATAAATAATTCTTTTCAAAAAGGAATTAGCGCAATGGGCTCAAATGTATTGTATATTAACAAATGGACGTGGTTTTCTAATGTCCCATGGTGGGAAATGAGAAACAGGCGGAATCTTACTATGGAAGATTATAGTAAATTTAAAGCTTTGGCTAAATTGCCGGTTGCCATTGCGCCGGCAATAAGTACATTGCAAACAATAAAGTTTAAACAACGAACTGTTAACAATGTGTTTGTTAACGGTTCTAATGCAGAATATATAAAAACAACTAACCTTACGTTTGCAGAAGGTCGTTTTTATTCCGAAATAGAAAGTAAGAGTGCCCGTAATGTTAGTGTACTCGGATATAAGGTAGCGCAAGACCTTTTTCCGCATGGAAACGCTTTGGATAAATATGTAAAAATCGGAGCGGTTAATTTTAAAGTGGTAGGGGTGTTAGATAAACAGGGTAGTTTCTTATTAGGTAGCTTTAACCCTGACCAAAGAGTATATATTCCTATTGGTACGGTATTTAAATATTTTTCTTCTAACCGGAATAAGAGCATTTCCATTGATGTACGTGCCGCCAGCCCGGCCATGGTTATTAATACTAAAGCTGAAGCCAATGGTATAATGAGAAAAGTAAGAGGACTAACATATAATCAGAAAGATGATTTTGGAATAAATCAGCAAGAGGCGTTAATTGAAGCTTATAATAAACGTATAGGAGTAATCCAGATTGCAGGGTTATTTATTACCGGCTTAGCATTGTTTGTAGGTGCAATCGGAATTATGAATATTATGTTTGTTTCGGTTAAAGAAAGAACTAAGGAAATTGGTTTACGTAAAGCAATAGGTGCAAAAAAGAGGACAATTCTCGCTCAGTTTTTACTTGAATCAGCTACCATTTGTACGATAGGTGGAATTATCGGTCTGATTGCAGCCATTTTACTTAGTTTGTTGGTTAACCAATTTATTCCCACTTCAATCCAATATAGTGCAGTTGTGATAGCTATTGGCGTATCATTATTAACCGGGATTATTTCAGGTATAGCGCCTGCTTATACGGCAGCTAAAATGAATCCCGTTGACGCTTTGAGGTATGAATAATGAAAATAGGAAAATTAATTTCAATTGCCTTCCAGTCTGTTAGAAATAATTTGTTAAGAACATTTTTAACAATATTGGGAGTTGTGGTTGGTATTTTTTCAGTAATTGTTATTATGACAATTATTACCATGTTGCAGAAAAGTATTAAAAGCGGATTCTCACAATTAGGGCAAAATACATTTGAAATTCAGAAATTTCCGGCAATAAGGACAGGTGGTCATCAAGCATGGCTTAAATATAGAAACAGAAGAGATATTAAGTTGGTAGATTATTATAGATTGAAAAGCATGATGAAACAGGCAAAATATGTAAGTGCTCAAGATGAACGAAATGGGGTTGTTGCAAAATTCGGTAATGTAGAAACTAATCCTAATGTTACAGTAATAGGAATCACTTCCGATGCAATGAAAACAAATAATTGGGTCGCAGAATACGGAAGAAATATTAGAAAGGTGGATGTTAAATATTCAAATGATGTTTGTGATATTGGACAGGATATCGTTGATAAATTATTTCCCAGCATTAATCCTGTCGGTCAAATAATAAAAATTAATAATTATCCGATAAAGATTATCGGGGTACTTGAAAAGCAACCGCAGTTATTTGGCAGGAGCAGAGATAATAACGTTTTGATGCCTATTACAACTTTTCAAAATGTTTTCGGTAAGCTTCACAGAAGTATTGATATAACTGTGATGTCTCATAATTCTGAAGATTATAATGCAACAATTGAAGCGGCTATCGGATATATGCGATTAATCAGAAAAGTAAAACCGGGGCAAAATAATGATTTTGATATCTTTAGTAATGAATCTATAATGA
>CAJXGP010000587.1 GCA_913053915.1 uncultured Ignavibacteriales bacterium
TTAAAATTTTGGTGTTCCGCATTTTTCAGCAAATTCTTTTTTTGTTAACTCTTTCTCAAATCGAGCTTCATGAGTTAATATTATAAATTTTAATAATTTCATATAAGTCACAGTCATTTAAAACAATTTAATTGGCCGAAAAATTTTTGGAAATAATTCATTTTGGATACATATATTTCAAAGTTAAAAACGATACCTATTAGAACGTTTTGTTCAAAGGACGGGAAAAAAAATGCTGTTGTGCTGATGAACCTGTCTGTCGGCAGATAGGTATTAGTATCCCGTAAGGTGTTCGGAGATTCTGACTTTCGTCAGAATGACAGCAAGAAAAACACAGTCATGCTGATGCACCTGCCTGTCGGCAGACAGGTATCAGCATCTCCACACAATATTCTGGATTCTGACCTTCGTCAGAATGACGGAACGAAGCACACTGTCATTCTCCGTAAAAAGCACGGAGTTAAAAACCCGCACGCTTTTGCACAGCTCACGGAATGACAGCGAAAAAAGAAATGGGGGGAAAAAAAATAGAACGTCATACTGAACTTATTTCAGTATCTCATGAAGTGTTTGGGATTCTGAATCCCTCAGTTCGGCAGTAGCCGAATCTGGCTTTTGACTGACTGCCGGATTGCTGTTTTTAACCTCGAAGGTTACTTGGTTTTATCAGAAATCACACTTTGCCACTCAGCCAATCGATTATTCTTACGAATCTAATTTCACGCGTTAGCCCATACCATTCAAACGAATCTATTGCAGAATAATTTTTTGTGATAATTGTAAGATTATTGCAACGAAGTAACTTGGAAGCCTCAAGAAGTGCACGTTTCTCCCGACTTATAGTTTTCGGGTTTTCAATATCCACACAAACTTGGATTAATTTTTCCACAGTTTCTCCTTTTTGAATTACAAAATCCACTTCGTATTCCTTTTTCCAATAAAACAATCTCTTCCCTTGAGAAATTGTTCTGCGGAATAGCTCTATTGCAGTAAAATTTTCAAATTTTTTCCCTTCATTCGGAGAAGCACTGTACCCAACACTATTTATGAAACCGTTATCAATAACATAGGATTTTTTGTTTGAACTTAATTGCTCTTTTACTTTATAAGAAAATTTAGGAATTTGGAAAAAAATCATTGTGTTCAAAAGATAAGAAAGAAATTTTGATACCGTTCTGTTATTATATTTTACCAAAGCAGAAAGATTTCTTATTGAAGTTTCACAACCTGTATTGGATACTAACATTGACGCAATTTTGTGTATCATTACAGGATCACGCGGTTTATACCTCAAAACTAAATCTTTATAAATAGTATCTCTAAAAAGCATTTTAAGATATTCCTTTGGTTCTATGCTTTTCGTTATCACTTCAGGGTATCCGCCGAATTCTAAAAGAGTATTCAATAATTCCTTTTGAACTAATTCTCCTTTTGATTCGGAAATATTTATCAGCTCATTAAATGAGAGAGGAAAAATGTTTATTATGTAATTTCTTCCGGTAAGATGCGTTGAAAATTCTCCTGACAGAAGATTGGAGTTGCTTCCGGTTAATACAACTTTTTTCCCGATGCGATGTAGTCTGTTAACAAACAGTTCCCAATTCGGCTTATTTTGTATTTCATCAAAAAATAGAATTTCCGGATTATTATAAACAGCATTCACAGCCGAGAGTATTTCATCGAAGTTATTAAACTGCAGAAGACGTTCGTCATCAAAATTAACGTAGCCATAATTTCGATTCTTCAGCGAATGATGTCCGAAGAATGACTTTCCCGCTCTTCGAGGACCAATAATCACATTTATTAACCCTGACTCAATATTTACTTTTTCGTTTCGAGGAATATAATCAGCAGTTAACAATTTGTCTCTTTCATTTTTTTGCTGAGTTATTACATCGTATAACATTGATTGCACCATAACTTGTTAAAAGTGTTGTATTATAATGACAATAATACGCATAATTACCAAGTTTTGCAAAACATATTAAGAACCTTCGAGTTATTCCCCGATTTTTACCTGACGGAAGGAAGAAACTCGAAGACGGGTTCGTAACCCAAGGTTTTATCCTTCTCTTCCGTAATGAAACTTTTTTATTCAATATATCAAAGAACTTTTCTAACTTTTAATATACAAGATTTTTATAATCATCTCCTTCCAGTAAAAAGACACGGAACAGATGTGTACCAA
>CAJXGP010000588.1 GCA_913053915.1 uncultured Ignavibacteriales bacterium
TTGTTTAGACGGATTGCAATGGTTGATAATTCTGTAATTTTTTTCATCTCATTAATATCATTGCCGATATTACCGGATTTAATTATCGCTTCGCGTAATAAGGCAACCACTTCAATCTTTTGCGGATTCAAACGCAAATTATTTGAAGCTACGGAAATACTTTGAATAATATATGATTTTACTAAATCCATTTAATTCTTAAATATTCTGGGCACTCTTTCACTGATTGAGCATGTTATTTCGTAAGGAATTGTTCCCAAAATTTTTCCCCAATCCCATGCATCAATTTTTAATTTATTGTACCTCCCCAATAATATTACTTTATCGCCAACCCGGATATCGTCGTTTTTAATATCAAACATAATCCTATCCATTGTAACATCACCTACTTGCGGATATGCTTTACCTTTAATTACGGCAATGGATTTATTCCTCAATCTTCTACTAAAACCATCTGCATATCCGATAGGGACGGTTATTATTCCCGTTTTTCGTGAAGCTATACAGAGGCAACTTTTGAAAAAAGGGACATTACCGGTTTAATATTGATAGACTCACTCGTTTCCAACGACGGATAATAGCCATATAATAGAATTCCCGGTCGAACCATATCGAAATAAGAATCAGGCATATCCAGAATAGCACCGCTGTTTGCCGCATGCGCTAATCCATAATTTACGCCGTTCTTTTTCAATTTGGAAATCAAATCATTAAACCTGTGCAGTTGAATCTCGGCGAAATCTTTATTCCTTTTATCTGAAGTTGCAAAATGAGTATAAACACCGTCAATAACAAAATTTTTATTCAGACTTAACTTTTTTATAAAATCAAATGCTTTATCAAATCTAATCCCAAATCGATTCATGCCGGTATCTACTTTTACATGAATTTTTATTTTGTTATTTGAAGACAATTCTCTTCTAACATTTAGTAATATATGAAGATGTTTTTCCGTAAAAACAGTACCGATTAAATTATATTTAATGAGATTTGCGGCTTCACTCTTATTGAACGGTTCGAATACAAGAATTGGCTGTTTAACATTATGTTTTCTTAATTCGATACCCTCATCCGAAAAAGCAACAGCAAAATATTCAGGTTTGTTTTGGCCTAATGAAAGTAGTGCATTCACGCTTTCACCAACACTATGACCATATGCATTTGCTTTAACGACTGCCATTATGTTCTTATTTACTCTCTTTCTTATATTTAAATAATTTTTTTTCAAATCAGAAAGATTTATCAAAGCATAAGTAGAACGCATTAGTATATTTTATTAATTGTGTGCAAAATATAAATTTTATTGAAGTTATAATCAATTAGAGTTTTTTAAAGACTTTTCTTCGATCCCCGACTAGATAATCTGCGTAATTACCGAATTATTTTTCGACTCCTATTATTTTATTTCACATTTTTAAATTTAATAAAAGTCTTATTCCAACTTAAGCATTACAAAACATGATTGGAAAATATAAACATATAAAAATCTTTTATTTCAAAACTAATAATATTTATATTACTAATTTAGTTGAATTTCTCATTAATTCTTTTTAACATTATTGATTAAATAAATTTTTCTGATGTGAGAATAAGGCAGTATAAATTCTTCTTATAACAGATAAAATAATATCTCCCATATTAAGATATGTTGCATTTTTGTTGATAGATAAAATATTATTTTTTTGCATATATTTTGGTAGGGATTAACAATTATTAGAATTTTGGTACCAACAAAATTTTAGACTATTTTCTTTCTAATGCATAATTTTTAGTTTTTATAAGTTAATAATTACAAATAAAAATTTGAAATGATTTTTTTAATAGGAATAATGGTTTATCGACCTAAACTATTAAATAATCAGAGGTAATTAAATAAGCATTCGGAGTTATAATTAAACATATTCATCTAACAAAATAATAATAATTAGATGCTTACAGAATTCGGTAAAGCTTTTGTCTTCTTAATTGTTGCAATGTTGTTTGTAATTGTAGCCTTTTTCGCCTCTAAATTAATTAGACCGGCCCGGCCTACCCGTGAGAAACTATTAACCTATGAATGCGGAGAAGATGCGATCGGATCGCCTTGGGTAAAGTTCAACATAAGATTTTATGTAGTAGCCTTAATCTTTTTAATTTTTGATGTTGAAATAGTTTTACTTATCCCATGGGCATTGGCATATAAGTC
>CAJXGP010000589.1 GCA_913053915.1 uncultured Ignavibacteriales bacterium
AAATTAGTTAAGTAACATTATATGGTTATAAATAATATTCATATAACTAATGTTATCTACTATATAAAAAAATGACATAAGATAATTACTATAATTTTGTATTAAAGAAGAAGATGAACTCAAGCATAAACACAAAAAGAAAAAGTGTAGCTCCTATAAGAAAACTTAATGGTAAAAAACTGATTGCATTTGGTTGGTATGGCGGTAAGTTTTCACATTTAGATTGGCTATTACCACTTCTACCGGAATGTAATCATTATTGCGAACCATTTGCCGGTTCAGGCGCTGTTCTCTTTAATAAAGCTCCTTCCCCTGTTGAAACATATAATGATTTAGATGGAGAAGTTGTAAATTTTTTCAAGGTATTAAGGGATAATAAACAAGAGCTACTGGAACAAATCGCATTAACGCCTTTCTCAAGAGAAGAATTTGGAAAAGCATGTATAGTTGACAGTACATTATCAGAACTCGAAAGAGCAAGAAGATTTTATGTCAGGGCAAGACAAGTTAGAACAGGATTAGCTCAAACTGCAACAATAGGTAGATGGGCAAATTGTAAAAACACAAGTCGCTCAGGAATGAGTGGAGTAATTAGCAGATATATTGGGGGACTTGAGAAATTGGATTTTATCGCAGAACGCTTACTCCGTGTTCAAATTGAAAATCGCCCTGCAATTGAAATAATAAACTTATACGACGATGAAACTTCACTATTTTATTGTGATCCCCCATATATTCACGCTACACGTGGTGATAGTAAAGCATACAAATATGAAATGAGTGATAATGAACATATAGAATTGGCTAATGTTCTCAATAATGTCAAAGGTAAAGTTGCTATTTCTAATTATGATTGTGAATTAATGAATAAATTATACCCATCTTCCAAATGGCATAAGCATCTTGAACCATATAAAACAATTCACTCTACAAAAGATAAACGACAAGAAGTATTATGGACAAATTATAAACTACCTAATGTAAAAATGAACACTCTTTTTTAGTATGGAAAATTTAATTAAAATATTGAATAGCTTTGTCAAAGAAGTAGAAAAATCAAAAGACAGCAATATCAATTCAAAAAAAATAGTAGATGAAATTGAATTCATTTGTAGAAATATTAGAATAAAAGCGCCTATAAGATTTTTATTGTCTTGTTCTGTTGCTAAAATAGATAAACCTGAAATAGATATACGAAAGCCTTATACTGAGATAGAGGGAGATGATACATATTCCGGAAGAAGTTACGATGAAAATGTTGTCCAACAAATAATCGAAGAACACGATTTACCTTGTAATACAACAACAGCATACCTAACCCCTGCTTTCCGAAACAGAAATACAATTATGTTACCTGAAACCGAATTAGTAGGACGACAACCAAAATTATATAAAGTAGCATTAGATTTATTAAATGAAGTTCATAAAGAAGATATCTCACCCGAACAGCTTTTTAAAGAAATCGTTAGACAATTAATAATAATAAGAAATGAAAATGCTAATAGAATTGGGCAATTAATTAAAAGTTTGAGTCTTGAATATCAAACTCATTTTCTATCTTCTGAACAAATTGTAACTTTACTTATACAACATTTAGCTTGTAAGAATTCAAGTAGGCTGCCTGTTTTGATAGTTGCCGCTGCTTATCAATCGGTTTCAGATTTAATAAAAGAAGACATTAAGCCCTTACAAGCACATAATGCAGCTGATAAACAAACAGGTGCAAATGGTGATATTGAAGTTATATTATCAAACAATGATAACGTAATTACAAGTTATGAAATGAAAGCCAAACGTGTAACTAAATCAGATATAGATATTGCTATCAAAAAAATTGTGAATTCTATGTTGAGAATTGACAATTATATTTTCATAACGACTGAATATATAGATGTTGAAGTTGAAGATTATGCAAGAAGCTTTTATGACACTACCGGAATTGAAATCGCCATATTAGATTGCATTGGTTTTATCAAACATTTTCTTCACTTCTTTCACAGAAGAAGAAATAAATTTTTAGAAAGATATCAAGAATTAATTCTTAACGAACCAAATTCATCAGTAAATCAACCTTTAAAAGAAGCGTTTTTAGCTTTAAGACAAGCTGCAGAAACGGAGAAATAAATACTATAAAAAACTTTATTCGGCATAGCCAAAACGATATACTATGAATTTTGA
>CAJXGP010000590.1 GCA_913053915.1 uncultured Ignavibacteriales bacterium
GAGACTCACCTATTGAGGAAATGACACTTGAAAAATGGAACAAAGTAATTAATGTAAATCTCACCGGACAATTTCTTTGTGCACGCGAAGCTGTAAAAGAATTCAAAAGAAGAGGCGTTAAAAAAGAAATTTCCTGTTCTGCCGGAAAAATAATTCACATTAGTTCTGTACACGAAGTTATTCCGTGGGCAGGGCATGCTAATTATGCTGCCTCAAAAGGTGGAGTAATGATGTTAATGAAAAGTATTGCACAGGAAGTTGCACCTTATAGAATTCGAGTGAACAGTATTTGTCCAGGTGCAATAAGAACCCCAATAAATACAAGTGTGTGGAATACACCCGAAGCTTACGGTGAATTAATGAAATTAATTCCTTATAGAAGAATTGGCGAGGTTGATGATATCGGCCGGGCTGCTGCTTGGCTGGCTTCCGATCTTGCCGATTATATTAACGGTACGAGTATTTTTATCGATGGGGGGATGACTCTATATCCCGGCTTTGCTACCGGTGGTTAGTAAATTGAAAACTTTTATATCAATGAGTATTTTCTGAAAAGAAATTTTCTCGTGAAAAATGGATTCATTCCTAATTAGAAAACTTGGAAATGATTTTTTTAGATACGCTTCATCAATACTCTTTATCTTAACAAAACTTAGGGGGTGGAATAGAATAACTTGCATATAAGACAAAAATAATTGACTGTTATTAAACACTTTAGGGGTTGTAATTCGATAACTTATTTTATTCCACCCCCTTAATGACTGAAGGATAAACAAAAATGGGATATATCAATCTATTCGAAGAAGCATGGGGATTACTGAAAAATTCAATTGTTGAATATCAGGGAAAACCGGTTGGTACACTTGCTGCTGTTGATAAATCAACCGACGCTTTAAATTACGATCAAATATTTACGAGAGACTTTGCAGTTTCTGCATTTGCTTTTCTGCTGAATGGTGAATATGAAATCGTAAAAAATTTTTTGGAATTAACAATGAAACTACAAAGCCGTGAACATCAAATGGATTGTTTTCTGCCGGGCAGAGGATTAATGCCCGCAAGTTTTAAGATTAACTCAACACCTAATGGAAAAGAAATTATTCCCGATTACGGAGAGAAAGCAATTGCAAGGGTTACACCTGTCGATTCGGTTTTTTGGTGGCTTTATATTTTAAGAGCCTATGTGAAAAAAACACAAGATTGGGACTTTGCCCACAGCCCTCAATGCCAACAAACAATAAAATTAATTTTGGAACTCTCATTAACCAATAGATTTGATATGTTCCCAACCATGCTTGTTCCGGACGGTTCATTTATGATTGATAGGCGTATGGGAGTTTACGGCTATCCCTTAGAAATTCAAGCTCTTTTTTATTCTGCTCTGCTTTCGGCTAGAGAGCTACTAATTCGCATAAAGGATAATGATTTATATTTAGAAAATATTAATAAAAGACTCGGACACCTGATTTATCATATCAGAAAATATTTTTGGCTCGACTTTACAAAGTTGAATGAAATCTACAGATTTAAAATCGAAGAATATAAAAAAAATGCATTGAATCAGTTTAATATTTTCCCGGAATCTATCCCGCGGTGGGTATTCGATTGGCTGGGGAAGGATGACGGATATTTTATCGGTAATCTAGGTCCTTCCAGAATGGATTTTAGATTTTTTACTGCCGGTAATTTATTAATGATTATTAATTCGCTTGCAGATAAATCAAAATCAAAAGCTATTTTAAAATTAATTTTGAATAAAAGACAAGAATTAATAGGAGAAATGCCTATTAAAATTTGCTACCCACCTTTGAAAGGAAAGGAATGGGAATTATTCACAGGACATGACCCTAAAAATATTCGTTGGTCATATCATAACGGAGGTAGCTGGCCTTTTTTAATGTGGTACCTAGCTGCTGCATCGATTAAAACCGGTAATACAGTCTTCCTTTCAAGTATTTTGAAATTGGCTGAAGAACGATTATCCAAAGATAATTATCCTGAATATTATGACGGAATTCATAACAAGCTGCTAGGTAAAGAAGCGCGCAGCCGCCAGACTTGGTCGATTGCCGGTTATATAATTACAAAATCTTTGATCAACGAACCGGAGAAATTAGATATTCTAACTTTTGAAGAATTACCTGAAATTCTAAAAAGGGCAGAAAGTAGTAGCGCT
>CAJXGP010000591.1 GCA_913053915.1 uncultured Ignavibacteriales bacterium
CATTTCTACGTGCCTTCCTTGTTAAACTCTTCCAGCCTTTTCTCGATTATTTCCATTTCATTTATGATTGAAGCAACTTTTTTAATCTCCATTTTAGGAAATTCATTTTGTATAAATTTTATTTTTTCCGCATCCCGGCAATTTCCGGGACACGCATTAACAACTTTAACAATTTTTAAAGCTAAATTTTTTCTCAGGATATCTTCCAGTAATCCGTGGAATGTTTTTTGAAAATTCCCTTCAATTGCTTTAAATTGAATGTATATTTCCTCCGCATCCCGTTCATTATCAATCATTTTCTCAATTCCGTCAATCTGACCTTTAATGATGTGAAGCTGTGTCTTTAATTTTTTAGTTTCTTCCATAATTAATACCTCGTATTATTACTCAACTGCAAGTTACTACTAGAAGGGTGGTGTTTGTCAAGTGAAAAAAAATAATTAAAAACCGGCAAAATACTATTACCGGTTCAATTGTATTACTTAAATTAAAAGATGTTCCTATCTCAAGTTGTCGATTGTTTTTTAATATTTGAATCATTAAAATGATTTAATGCTGTTTCAATAAACTTTTTCATAGTAATCGTTAAAAATGATTTGCTATTCCAAATGAACAAGATAGGTATCTTGCTAAATTTTTTAGGGACAGTATGAATAATAAAACATTCCTTATCGTTGCGATTATCCACAACACTTTTAGGAACCAGAGATATACCCATTCCGGCGCGAACACAACCTATAACAGTATCTAAACTTCCTAATTCCATAATTTGAGGCTGGGCGAACCCTTCCTCGCTTAACAATGATACTAAACGGCTACGGAATCGGCATCCTGCAGGGAGTACTAATAATGGTTGTTGTTTAAAACTTTTGCTTTCGTTGTTCTGAAATGGATTAACACCATTTATTAAAACCAATTCTTCTTCTAATAGTTTCTCTTGCAGTATATCCGGATGTTTCAATGGACCGGGGACAAATGCACCATCCAATTCATGTTTAAGTACAGCATCAATCATTTGTTGCGGCATTCCGGTTTTGAGCGAAATATTTACTAATGGATATTTTTCATGATAAAAAGTTAATACGGCAGAAAGTCGTGTTGAAGCTATCGTACCTATTGTTCCAATTTTCAGTAAACCGGTGGGGTTAGAAGATTCTGATAACGCTTTTTCAGCTTCCTCAAAAAGCGTTATAATTTTTTTTGCATAAACTCTTAAAATTTCACCGGTTTCTGTAATAGATATACCACGGTTATGTCTGTAGAATAAAGGTTTTCCTATCTCTGTTTCCAACTGTTTAATTCTAGCGGTAACGTTAGATTGAACATAGTGTAGCCTTTTTGCAGCTCCACTTATACTTTGTTCTGAAGCAACAGCTTCAAAAATACGTAAGACAGTAATATCCATTTTAGAATTCTTTATTGTTGATAATAAATTTTACTAATTGTAGGTATCAAATATATTGATATATTATATAATATTATTTCATTTGTAATGATAGTAAATATTATATAATTTTACAATAAATATTTTTTATAGTAGTACCATTTTATCAAAAAAAAATAAAGGTAACTGAAATGACAAAATTTACAATTTACACTATTGAAACAGCCCCAAATGGATCAAAAGAAATTTTAGATGGAGCTATCAAACGGAATGGTTTCATATCTAATTTATACGGAAAAATGGCAGAATCACCGGTAACGTTGAAAGCTTATATTGAGCTTGGTAATAATTTCAATCAATCATCTTTTACTCCGGCGGAAAAACAAATTATTCTACTTACCACAAGTTATGTAAATAAATGTCATTATTGTATGGCTGCTCATACAACAATTGCCCAAATGTTTAAGGTGCATGAAGATATTATCGAAGCTTTACGAACAAACAAACCGCTCAATGATACAAAGCTTGAAGCATTAAGACAATTTACACTTGCTGTTGTTGAAAAGAGAGGATTTGTATCTCAAGAAGAAATAGAAAACTTTATTTCTGCAGGCTATTCAAAGGCTCAGCTTATGGAAGTAATTGTCGGCGTTGCAGAAAAAACTTTAAGTAACTATTTTAATCATATAATCGGAACACCCTTGGATTCAGAATTTGAAAATAATAGATGGGAAGTTCCTTTAAATAATCCAAGTAAAAACTAAGCGAGTGAGAAAGTTCATA
>CAJXGP010000592.1 GCA_913053915.1 uncultured Ignavibacteriales bacterium
CATCATATTTCCCATCATCAATGCGCGGGCAGCAGCCATATCGATCTGCATTCCTTTAAATTCTTCACCTACAAATCTATGTCCCATCATCCCTCCCATCATACCGTTATTATTTAAAGAACGATAACTGCTTTTTAAAGATTCTATAAAATCAACAACTGCCCACCGTTCCATAGGTTTTAATACTTGTTGAAATGGCGGCATTGGAGTTCCTTCAATTCCGGTTGAAATTATCATATACATCCGCTCCGGTGTGTTAGCGCGCTTTAGCGGTCGAAGCGTTAAATTAGCCGGATGAATTGGATTTTGTTTATAATCTGTCAATTTTTTGGAGAGTGGTCCGTTGCCTTCGGCATTTTTCCCATGACATGAAGCACAATTTATTTCGAAAAGTTTTTCCCCTTCTTTTAATAAAGTATCATTTATTGAAAGTGCATTTGATATTTTAATAGGCTTTCCTCTTTTTTGATCTTTCGGCATAAGTGATATTATATACGAAGCCACTGCATTCATCTGTTCACCACTTAATTGCCGCTGTGGAAGCATTGCCGTAGTTCGAACACCCAGTTTTAAAGTTGAAACAATATCACCTATGGTAGGTTTCGTTCCATAAGGAGTTGATTTAAATTTTATATTCCCGGAAGTAAAGTCGGTTGGTTTAGTATTTAATCTATAGGCTTCCGGACCTTCTCCTTTTCCATTTGCCCCGTGACAAGCAATGCAATACTTATAATAAATATTCTTTCCCTGACTTAATAAATTGTTTGTAATCTTAACTTGACTTTCATTTACAGTTTTACTCCCTATTATTTTATCGGTTGTATGTAAAGTTCTTCTATTGCTCAAGGCAAATGATAAATAAATGAGAATTGAAATACCGGGCAATAATAATATATATAGTTTATTTAGATTTTTCATCCTAGTTCCCCCTTGTTTTTTTTTCTGTCAATATACTCAAATGCATCTCTTAAAGATAAAATAGAATCACAAACTTTGGGATTTTTTAAACTATAAACCGTACTGTTTTTTAATTTTCTTTTATTCACGAGAGAGTTTTTATAAAGGATTTCAAGTCGATTTACCACTTCTACTTCTGTTAAATTTAACAAGTTCGCTATATCGGCAGCCGAAACGTCATTTTCATAAATTGAGCATAATATTTTGATATTTTTTGAATCGGAAAATAGACCGGATATCAATTTATCTAATTCTTCATTCATGATAATTAATTATTTTTCAATTTTAAACCCGGCAAATCGCCATGAATTAATATCGTCTTGCAAAATTGTTGATTTAATTCCTTTTTTATTGAGTAAGTTTACTGCTTCAGGAGCCATTACACAATATTTCCCACGGCAATAAGCGATAATTTCTTTACCGCCTGATAAATTTTTTAGTTTACTTTTTAATTCGGATAAAGGGATAGAAACAGCACCGGGTAAATGACCATTTAAATACTCTTCCTTGGGTCTGACATCTAATAAAATAATATTGTTACTTTTCATCTTTAAACGTAATTCTTTAATTGAAACCGGTTCAAAAATATTTTTCTCTTCTAAAAATAACCTTATGACTTCCCTCAACTCAGCAGTATTTTGTTCAGCCAGTGATTGAACATTTTTCCAACATCTAATCACCTCATCATTTGCTAAGAAATAAATAACGCGAACACCATCTTTTCTACTTTGAACGATTTTTGCATTTTTTAAAATTTGCAAATGCTGCGATGTATTGGCAAAATTCATGTTTGTTTCTTTCGTTAATGAATCGACATCTTTCTCTCCTTGAGAGAGAATGTCTATAATTTCCAATCTTTTGGGACTGGAAAAAGCATTGGTTATATTAGCAATAAATTGATAAGATAAATTTTTAAATTCTCTGCCGGTCATCGCATCACATTTATTAATTATTCAATTGATTATTTGAATATTAATCAAAAATAAATTCAAAATCAAGAATTACTCTAGGGTGAATTAATAATCATCAATCTTTTCAACCGGCAATTAATTCACACAGCTTGTTACTTTACCTTTATTTTAATGATCTATTCACTTTTGTAAAAGACCGGAACAACTTAATTTATATTGTCAATATAGTATTGTCAGTTAAATCTTTGTTTTTTTGCAAAGAAATTAATGCGAAATAATATTTTGATGTGCTG
>CAJXGP010000593.1 GCA_913053915.1 uncultured Ignavibacteriales bacterium
GAATCAGCGCACGAATAGATGGAATAATTCCATCTCCGGTAAATATATTATTATCGGTTTAAAAATGAATGAATTTAAGGCTGCGCAGGAAGAAGATATTCGCCGGGCGATAATTTCCGGAGTGATATTGCTGATTCTGGGGTCGGCATCTCTGTATTTTATATTTGTTGTCCAAAACTATTATCTCATAAACAATACCTTAAAATCGTTAGAGTCTTATACTGCAAATGTAGTCAATAGTATGCCGAACGGCTTAATTTCTTTAGACAGCGAGGGCCGCATTACTACATTTAACCAAAATGCCGCCGACCTTTTAGGCCTTGATTTTTCTAAAGTAAAAGGAAAGCTGCTGAAAGAGGTGATGAGGGAATGTGATTTGAGAAATACATTGTTACCTTCTTCCGATATATTTGAACGACAAATGGAATGCCGTTTAAACGATGGGCGGGTAATACCCCTAAGTATAACTTCAAGTTTATTAAAAGATGAAGCGGGTAAAATTATCGGGAAGGTTATCATTTTGCGTGATTTGCAAGATATCAAAACCCTTGAAAAAAAGGTTGAGCGTTCTGAGCGATTGGCCAGCCTTGGACGTATGGCAGCCGGAATTGCTCATGAAATAAGAAATCCCTTAAGTTCCATTAAAGGTTTTGCCCAATATTTTCGGAAGAAATTTGAACCCGATTCCGAGGATGCAAATTATGCAGTAGTCATGGCAAATGAAGTTGACCGGCTTAACCGGTTTATTCAGGACTTGCTGAATTTTGCCAAGCCTCAGGAACCAAAGTTCAGCTCCGTTGATATTATAAAAATCATGGAGCATACTTTAAAACTCACGGAATCTGATTTTCTGGAGAAAAATATTCGTATTATTAAGAAATTCGATAAACAAATACCACAAATATCAGCGGACAGCGATATGATTATTCAGGCATTGTTGAATATTTTTATCAATGCAAATGAGGCAATGGAAAAGAATGGGGAATTGATAATTACTGTTAAAAAAAATTATCATCAGAGTGTTCATATTTTTATAGAGGATAAGGGCAAAGGAATTGCAAAAGCAGATTTGAGAAGAATTTTTGATCCGTTTTTTACTTTAAAATCAGGTGGTTCAGGATTAGGTTTGGCTATCGTCCATCGAATTATTGAAAATCATCACGGTGAAATTGAGGTGAAAAGTGAACTTGGAGAAGGAACAATATTTAAAATTAATTTACCATTTAAACAGGTTTAGGCGATGAGAAATGCAGACAGGATAAAAATACTTGTTGTTGATGATGATACTTCCCATCGTTTAATGCTCAAGGCAACTTTATCGGCCGATGGATATGATATTACCGAGGCGGAGAATGGTGAAGTTGCTTTAAAAAAGATAAAACAGGAATTTTTCGATCTCATTATGCTCGATCTGAAAATGCCCAAAATGGGAGGCATCGAAGCCCTTAACCATATTAAAGAGCTTAATCCTAGCATTCCGATACTTATAATGACTGCTTATGCCTCGGTACAAACAGCAGTTGAAGCGTTGAAACTGGGCGCCTTCGATTACCTGATAAAGCCTTTGGATTTGGATGAAGTAAAGCTTACCCTCATCAAAACTTTGGACTATCATAAGTTGAAAACAGAAAATAAATCTTTAAAAAAACGCTTATCAATTGAATTTGGCTTTTCAAAAATAATTGGCAACAGTAAGAAAATGCATGAGTTGTTTGAAGTTTTGGCTCTCGCAGCTCCCAGTGATACTACCATGCTGATTCTGGGTGAAAGTGGGACGGGTAAAGAATTGATTGTTAATGCCATACACCAGAATAGTACACGTGTAAATAAACCATTTATTAAGGTAAACTGTGCCGCTTTGTCTGATAATTTATTAGAAAGCGAATTGTTTGGACATGAAAAAGGTGCGTTTACAGGAGCACATGCACGTCGTCTTGGCCGTTTTGAACAAGCTCATGGCGGCACTCTTTTCCTCGATGAAATTGGAGACATGAGCCCGATAACACAAACAAAAATCCTGCGTGTATTGCAGGAAGGTGAATTTGAACGTGTTGGCGGAGAGAAAACGATTAAAGTGGATGTTAGGATAATTGCTGCCACGAATAAAAATTTAGAAGAAGAGGTGAAAAAGAATAACTTCAGACTTGATCTGTTTTACCG
>CAJXGP010000594.1 GCA_913053915.1 uncultured Ignavibacteriales bacterium
CAATTTCAATCGGCTTCTCTCCTTTTTCAACGTAAACGCAGGCTCCTTCGCACAGCTCTTCAACCGGACAGGCTTTAGCGCAAGTAAGCGGTACCCAGTTAGATTTGAATATGGTTCTCGCCGAGCCGAGTAAATTATCTGTGGCTATTTTCCTTATAAATGTGGAAATATCAATATGTGTCGGGCAGGCTTTCATACATGGAGAATCATAACAATACAGGCATCTGTTCGCCTCAATCACAGCAGAATTTTTTGTAAGCAAAGAATGAAGTTCCGCAAAATTTTTTTCGTATTCTTCCTTAGTTAATTTTTTCGCTATATTTTTCATAATCCAAGCTGATTTATAATAAAAACAAGTAAAAAATAGAAATTAGACATCGTTATACAGCCGTTTTTTGAGCAGGTAAAATTTTATTTAACGAATCATCCAAACACTTTAAAAAATCATTTACTTCACTTTTAGTTATATTCAAAGGCGGTGCTATTCTAACAACGTTTCCATATAATCCGCCTTTACCGATAAGTACTTTTTCCTTTTTCATTTCTTCAAAAAGGTTTTTTACAGCAACGGAATCGGGTGTTTTATTTTCACCTACAAATTCAAGAGCCTGCATAAGTCCCATTCCCCTTACATCACCTATTGCAGGGTATTTTTCTTTCATAGCGTCCAAACCATCCTTCAAATAATTACCGATCTCGTAAGCATTATCAGCGAGATTTTCTTCTTCAATTACTTGAATAGTTGCCAGCGCTGCAGTCATTGAGACAGGATTACCTCCAAAAGTAGAAATTGTTAATCCTGTAAAACTATCTGCAATTTCTGCTCGAGCAATTGTTACGCCAAGTGGAACTCCGTTCGCAATTCCTTTTGCGCATGTCATAATATCGGGTTCCACATCCCAATGCCGGATACCAAACATACGTTTACCGGTTCTTCCGAATCCTGTTTGTACTTCGTCACAGATAAAAACACCGCCGTACTTTTTAATAATGGGCAGCACGGTTTTAAAATATTCTTTCGGCGGAGTAATAAATCCGCCAACGCCCTGAATCGGTTCAGCAATAAAAGCAGCTATTTCACCTGTAGTAGTAGTTAAGATTAATTCTTCAATATCTGTGGCACATCTCAATTCGCAACTAGGATATTTTAATCCAAAAGGGCATCTATAACAATATGGACTTACTGCATGTTTAATTTCACCGAAACTACTGACGTGTCTCCAAGATGAATTAGCTGTTAAACTCATTGCCAGCATTGATCTTCCGCTATAACTATGTCTTAATGCTATTATCTCCTGCCTTTTTGTATACTTCTGAGCAATAAATACTGCTGTTTCGTCTGCTTCGGTCCCGCTATTTGTGAAAAAGCTTTTTTGAAGTTTTCCGGGGGTTATCTGCGCAAGTTTTTCTGCAAGTGTTACAATATTTTCATTAGGATAAAGAGTAGAAGTATGTTGAAGTTTGTGAACTTGCTCGGCAATTTTATCGCTTACTTTTGGGTTACAATGACCGATACTTACAGTAAGAATACCGCCGAAGAAATCCAAATATTTATTTCCCTCAACATCATAGATATAAGCACCTTCACCTCTTTCAATTACCAAAGGTATTTTATAATAATTTGCAACACTAGGAAAAAGATAATCTTTATGTTTTTGAATTATTTCGTCTTTATTCATTACAACTCCAAATTAAAATTTCAATCCGCGTAAATCCGCCTAATCAGCGAAATCCGTGTTCTATATTCTTGTTATCGCCTCATACGTTTCCGGTCTTCTATCCCTATAGAACTGCCAAACATTCCGAACTTCCAAAATTTCATCGAGGTCAAGATCTGCGACAACAATTTCGTCTTTATCCCTACTAGCTTGTGTAATAATTTTTCCTTTTGGCGAACAAAAATAACTACTCCCATAAAACTCACCGATATTCCAGGGTAGTTCGGTTCCCACACGATTTATTGCACCGATGAAATAACCGTTTGCCACGGCGTGTGCAGGTTGTTCAAGCTTCCACAGATACTCTGAAAGTCCTGCAACCGTTGCAGAAGGATTAAAAACAATCTGCGCTCCGTTTAAGCCGAGCACTCTTGCACCTTCGGGGAAGTGCCTGTCGTAGCAGATATAAACACCTATATCTGCAAAAGCTGTTCTGAATA
>CAJXGP010000595.1 GCA_913053915.1 uncultured Ignavibacteriales bacterium
AACAACAGAATTTGTAATTACATCTATTATTGTTTATATTCTCATTGTTGTTTTGGTAAACTATTTTTTACCAGATTTTATTCTGATGAATTTTAAAGAAGATGAATATTTCAATGTAGAGGATATAAAAAATGCGCATCATAAGAAATCAACACTTCCCCCAACTAACGACTACGAATTTCGGGCTGAGTTCAAAGATGGTGATAATGTAATCATGCTGATAAATTCTATTTCCGGCATAGAGTCAGTATATGTTAATGGCGAGTTGAAACATAAAAAGCGAAGTCTAACCAGGAAATCTAAAATTGTTTTTGAGCACGATTCGAATGAATATTTGTTTGAGATAAAAGTAAAAAGCATGATAGTGGGAACTGTCCATATATACTTGCATAAAAATAAGACACTGATCGGTAGAGCAAATGTCGTTGCTAAAAATACATTTACTATTAATGTGATAAGCCTGTTGATGCTGGTTGCTCTGATTGTGGCTGTGTATTTCGAGAATTACATCGCGTTAGGTGGTGTGGTTATTTTTTACTTAATATTCGGCTTTGTATATAAGCCTAAAATAGTCGTGTCTGTATTTAAGTCGGAAGATCTGGATCTAAAATGAAACTCGTACTTAATATTATCTATGTGCATTTCTTATGTTTAGAGCGAAACAGTGAAGATTAAATCAGAATTAACAAGTTTGATGTGCAACCTGACTGCAGGGTTTATGCTGTCTACATTCCGGCATGTTGAGAAACGGTATTTCCACACGGGTATTGATCAGGTGGTGTTATTAATCCTGATTTACAGTATTTTAGCCTTCACCAGTACACTTGTTGCTAGTATTCCAGAACCAGAGTTTAGTGTTATGGGGTTTACCGATGTCGCATCAAATATTGGATTTATTATTTTTGCGTCATATTTATTATCAAAGTTAATTAATCAAAAGCCTGATTTGATAATGGTAGTCTTGTTGTCTATTTGGCCATGGCTGTATCTGGTCTGGACGTTTTTTGGTGAATATGAAAATTTTAGTAGCTGGTTATTTTATGGCGATAAAAAACAGTTATATATTGTATACCTTGTCTACTTTTTTATTGCTGCGTGCATGGCAATTATTCGTATCGATTCTAAAAATAGAAAATCCTATATATTCGTTCCGATTATTATTTTGATGGGTGTTTTTATTCCGCTTCACATTTATGTCGGTCAGTTCTGGCGTCCAGCTTCCGATGATAATCTTTCTGACTATAAAAAAATAAACCAAGAGGATACCTATTACAAACAAATAGAGTTTATGGCTAAATTTAAAAAAGCAGTGCTTCCATCCAGAAAAGATAAAACAGATTTATATTTTGTGGGTTTTGGCAGTTATGCCGACGAAGATGTTTTTATGAATGAAATAATTTACATTAAAAATTTACTAGATAGTAGATTTAGCACGAAAGGTCGTTCGGTTGCATTAATTAATAATTATAAAACTATTTCTGATGTACCTATGGCATCCCGCACAAATCTTGGTATAGTTTTGCGAGATTTTGGTCGCGTTATGGATAAAGAAAATGACGTTGTCTTTATCTACCTGACAAGTCATGGTTATAAAAATAGCTATCTTTCTGTTAACCTGGAACCACTTCAATTAAACACGATAGGACCGACGGATTTGAAATTTTATCTGGATTACGCCGGCATTAAGAATCGAGTCATACTGGTGTCAGCCTGTTATTCAGGTGGGTTTATCGAACCTTTAAAAGACGAATTCTCAATTATAATGACAGCCGCAGCATCTGATCGCACGTCTTTTGGCTGTGGAAGCCAAAGTGACTTTACCTATTTTGGACATGCCGTTTTTCGCGAACAGCTTAAACAGAAATTTGATTTTATCACTGCATTTAATGATGCTATTACGTCTATAAAAGATCGAGAAAAGCGGGAAAAATTAACTCCGTCACACCCTCAGTTGTTTATCGGTAGTGAAATTGGATCGAAGTTGGAAAAATTGGGCCAGGATTTAGAGAAGAAGTTTAATGCCAAAAAAACGCAGAATTAACCGGGTCAGATAAGTGAAACAGCAGTAAGTGATTGTAATAAGTTAAATATTTGGTCGGGGCGAGAGGATTTGAACCTCCGACCCCTTCGTCCCGAACGAAGTGCG
>CAJXGP010000596.1 GCA_913053915.1 uncultured Ignavibacteriales bacterium
ATTCTTTAACCCAAAATGGATGAGGTTCTATTACTTCATCAAAATTTCTACAATATTTCATTAATTTAAGACGTGTTGAAAATCTATCTTCTGTAATCTCTTTTAAAACAACTGCAAGGTCAATATCGCTATCTGTTTTAGCTTTTTTTATTGCGTAAGAACCAAACAAGATTATTTTCTCAATTGGGAAACCGGCATCGAGTAGCAATTTTGTATATTCTTTTATTATTCTATTTATTTGTCTATCTGATT
Organism: uncultured Ignavibacteriales bacterium; assembly: GCA_913053915.1. Next base: position 253 of record CAJXGP010000596.1, read on the forward strand.
TAACAGCCATAATCTTATTTCACTAATTTTTATTATATATTCATTAGTAAATTTTTTAGTGCATTTTTTGTAAAACTCTCTTTTATAATCAGGATATCGTGCTTCAATATTAAATGCTGTAATTGCATCTAATACATCCCCTAATTTTGCATCAACTTCCAGCTTTGCTCTTTTCGATAACTTGTTAAGATCATGAATTTTAGGAATTGTAACAATACCGTTTTTAATCGCAACTGCTTTAATCAATTTTTCTATCACTAAATGGCCGAGAAATAGTGACCATACATAGTCTTTGCTTTTAAATAAATTATTCATTGCTTTAAAATCTACTTCAGAAGCATCAACCCAGTATTTAATATGATCGATTTTATTCATTTGCGCAATTATACTAACTTAATTTCTCAATTACCAATTCAATTTCATTATCAGTAATATTAACACTACAAGGAATATTTAATGTTTGTTCAACAAGTTTTAATGTGTTTTCAATTTTATAACTTTGACATTCAACATAAGGTTTCTGCAGATGATTAGGATACCAAATAGGTCGGGTCTGAATATTATGTTTTTTTAATTTTTTCATTAATCCTTCCCTATCCAAAGGATACTTATTCTTGTCAATCTGCAAAGCCAACATCCAATAATTATTATCAGCATAATCAGGGACATCAACAACATCTAACCCGTCAATATTTTTAATTTCTATTTCATATTTTTCAAAAGTAGCTTTTTTTATCGCGATATATTCATCCAATACTTCCAATTGAGCCACCCCAATTGCCGCAATTACATTTGTCATACGGTAGTTATAGCCTATTTCGTTATGCACGTAGCGAATTTCATCATCTTTCGCTTGTGTTGTTAAATATTTAGCTTTTTCAGCATATTCTTCACTGTCGGTTAAAATCATTCCGCCGCCGCCGGTTGTAATAATTTTATTTCCGTTAAAAGAAACAGTTCCTAAATCACCAACAGTTCCGGTATGTTTACCTGCAAAATTTCCTTTTGTATATTTTGTTCCGAGGCTCTCATTGGAATCTTCAATAACTTTAATGTTACGCTCTTTACATAACGGAACTAACTCATCCAACCAAACGGCATTACCGAAAACATGCACCGGAATTATTGCAGAAATTCTGTTTCCCGTTTTTTTATTGTATGTAAAGCCATTCTTAAATTCTGTTTCATTTTTAATAAATTCAATTGTTTTTTCAGAATCGATATTATAGTAATTATCCGAGTCCATAAAAACCGGATTTGCATTCACATATTTAACAGCATTTATCGGTGCAATAAAAGTCAGTGAAGGAACAATTACTTCATCACCGTCTTTTACCCCGGCAATAATAAGTGAAATATGTAATGCAGCCGTACCATTTACCGTTGCAACTGCATATCTCGCTCCCGTATATTCCGCAATTTTCCGTTCAAATAGATTGACATATTTACCTGCAGAAGAAATCCATTCCGTATCAAGACATTCTTTTACATATTTCCATTCATTCCCTTTAATTGAGGGTACTGAAAGAGGGATTAACTTAGACATTATAAATATCCGATTTATAGAAGCTAATATTTTCTTTTAAAAATTCAATTGTTTCTAATAAACCTTTGCGAATATTATATGCCGGCTGCCAATTTGTGTTTGAAAGAATTTTATTGTTATCACACATCAACCTTTCTACTTCACTTTTGTCCGGTCTAACACGACTCGTATCGGAAATAATTTTTATATCAACATTCATTAATTCAGCAATTAATTTAACTAATTCCTCAATTGAAATTTCTTCATTCATCCCGATATTTGTGAATTCACCATATAGTTCGTTAGTTTTATAGATTTCTAAAAATCCGTTTGCAGTATCCTTTACAAAAGTTAAATCTCTTGTCGGA
>CAJXGP010000597.1 GCA_913053915.1 uncultured Ignavibacteriales bacterium
ATAGGGCGTTATACTGCTTAAAAAGTATGTAGCTATTAATTATATTTAGGTCTAAAATAAGGTCTTATTTAAATACTTAATTGGTGGAGATTATGAGACAGGTTTTAGCTGATTGTTCAGCGAGTATCTCAGAACTTAAGAGAAACCCTACTGCTTTATTAAATGAAGCTGATGGCTCAGCTATAGCAATATTAAACCATAACAAACCCGCAGCATATTTAGTACCTGCTGAAACCTATGAGTGGTTAATGGATGTTGTTGATGATTATGAGTTAGGTAGAATAGTAGAAAGTCGTCGCAGTGATTTATCAGAGGCTATTGAAGTAAATTTAGATGATTTATAAATTAAAGTTTCTTCCTGCTGCAAAAAAAGAGTGGGATAAATTAGCCGAACCTCTCAAGAAACAATTTAAAAATAAACTTAGCGAGCGGCTTAAAAATCCACATGTCCCATCCGCTAAGTTGAGAGGCTATGACTCTGTTTATAAAATCAAATTACGTACCGCAGGCTACAGACTAGCGTATGAGGTATTCGATAACGAGATCGTAATTTATGTATTAGCTATTGGTAAACGAGATAAAAATGCAATATATAAAAAGCTAGCATCTCGTATTGTGTAATGCAGTATAACAAGGGTTTTCAAGTCGGACTAATTACGCTTGCCGTTTAATAATAAAGGTTATATTGCCTTGTCTATTGCTGCTTTCGCTCTACAATGATGATCATTCCATTCTGGGTTGTCAGCTATGCATTGTAATGTGTTTTTTAAATTAACAATTTTTCGCTTTAGTTTTGAAACTTCGTCACTATCTACTGATTTACTTAATTGATCAGCAAAATCATAATGAATCCCAACACCCAAAATAAAAGCAATTAATTCCTCTCTTTTTATTTCTATATCGCCAAGTAAAATATTATGTAAATCACAACTCAACTGTATACTAATATCTTTACATATAACTCCTACAATCGTAGGCTCTCCGTCTCTACCAGTTATGTAATTTATATCTTCTGATGGAAAATCTGTAACATTATTCATTTTAATCGTTCCTTTAGTATAATCGGCAAATATAACAACTAATTTAAACAGATTTAAAAGGTTAGGAGGCTTTAAGATCGTGCAGCTTTTGCTTCAATAAGTAACCCTCAAGCATCCCTATTTTTTTTCGTGCATTTTCAAGAGATATTCTCTCGCCTAAATCAGCATCAAAATTTTCAGGGCTAGCACAGGCACTCTCACCAGTTACAGTAAACCCGTTTTCCAAAGTTAAACAGCATACTGTCAAACAGGTATCACCAAAAACATGGAATACCCTATCCTTAATCTTACTGTCAATTAGATCAGGCGTTAATCTTGGTGCGTTTAAACCCTTTTCTTGTATTTCTTTTTCTATTATCATAACCTGTTCACTGCTTGTAGCTATTGTTTCAGCATTTTTCGGTAAAGATATAATGCTTCTAATGTATTCGCAAAACACAGGCGAGAGTCTGCAACACTACATTAACAGGATTGATCAGGCGCAACACATCTTCAACCTATTGATGTTCAGTTTTGTGGCAATTTCATCCAATTATATTTTCGGCACCTTGCTTACTGCCAACTACAATCTAAAAGCATTGAATTTGATAGCTTTTTCGGGACTTATCGTCAACCTCGGAATGAATTTTTTACTTATACCTCATTTCTATGCTATCGGCTCGGCTTATGCTAGCCTCACGGCTCAATTGTTAACGGCTCTACTGCAGTTTATACTTGCTTTTCATTATTTCCGACTTGATTTTTCACGGGCTTTTGTCGTACGATTTTTTTCAGCCATTACACTTATGGTGGTTTCGGGATTTGTGATACGAGCATATTCCACCGAAAGTTGGTATGTTAATGCCACAATAATGGTTGTTTTTGGTCTTACAACTGCCTTTGTATTGAAACTTATTAACTTGAAAGAGTTTGTTGTTATTTTGAAAGGAAACGACGAACAACGAAAGTAACTATCAATATTTGTATAATTTCAAAACAAACCGAAAAATTAATCTAAATTTAATAGACAACACTTACATATAGATAGAAAAGACTTACATTTGTATCGTAAATTTAGCGAAAAAAAATGGAGTATAGCGACTATAAAATCTTGCTTGTTGACGAT
>CAJXGP010000598.1 GCA_913053915.1 uncultured Ignavibacteriales bacterium
CAGAGATTACATCTTTACCGGTAATAACAAAATCAGGTAATTCCACATTTGGATTTTGTTTTTGCTGTACTTGTGAAAAAACCCTTATTGTACTTAGTAACAGAATTATAATTGATATTTTTTTTATCATCTTAATTTCCTAAGTTTTTCCTTTGCTTCATTGCCATAAAAATCACCTCTGTGTTTTTCAAAAACCGCTCTATACATTTCTTTAGCTTTTCGTTTATCTTTTAGTTTCACATAACAATCACCTAACCTTAAATAGGATTTTACAAGCCATTCGTCGTAGGAAGGAAAGATAGTCCTAACCCTTACAAAGGAAGTAATGGCACCGGTAATATTCCCTTCTTTAAACAAAGATAAACCTAAATAATATTGAGCTTGAGCACCAAGATTATCCGTGCGGTTTTGAGCAAGTTTTCTAAAGTAAGGTTCCGCTTCTGCATATTTTTTAGCAATAAAATTAATCATACCCACTTCAAATTTAGATTTAGCAGCAAAAATATTTGCAGGATAATTTTGTATTAACTGATTAAAGGCGGATGAAGCCGATGCAGTATCACCGGTATCTATATAAGTCAATGCCTTATTAAATAGTATTTCGGGTAATCTATTAGAACTCGGTAATTTTTGAATAGCTTCATTATAAATATTTATAGCGGAATTATATTGCTTCAACGAGTCGTAGATAGCTCCCATTTCCAAAGCAGCGCCTACTATCAAATCAGTATTTGGATAATTATTAACTACTTTTTGAAAATTAAATAAGGCTTCTTGATACTGTTTAAGGTTCTCAGCACTTTTCGCAATCCAATAATAAGCATTCTGTACAAGCTTGCTAGAGGGATAATTTGCAATAAACTCCTTATAACTTACCTCCGCTTTTTTGTAATTATTTATATTATAATAAATACTTCCTTTTTTGTAAAAGATTTGATCTGAAAAAGACAAACCCGGATTTTTATTGATAAAATTGTCAATAAGCTCGATAGCCTTTTGCGGCTCACCCATCGCTTGATAACTATATTGCATACCGTTTATAGCGTCATAAACATGAATTGAGGCAGGAAATTTTACAACTACTTGTTCATAACTTGTTATTGCCGAATCATATTGTGCCATATTGAAGAAAGCATCGCCAATAGAATAATAGACATTCGGCGCTAATGATGAGTTCGGATAAAGCTCCAATACATGCCGGTAATCTTGAATTGCTTGCAGATAGTTATTTTGCTGGAAAGATATCCAACCGATTAAATAGAGCGATTTATCTGCATATACCGTATTGGGAAATTTTTGTTGAAGCTTTCTAAATTGATTAATGGCTGCCTCTATTTTACCGGCTCGGTAAAGCGCCTGAGCATATTGATAATACGAATAAGGAGTCGTAAGTTCGCCTCTTCTTGAATTAATCATTCTTTGATAAACATTACCTGCAGCGTCAAAATTTTTACTTGCATAATAACTTTCGGCTAATCTGAGCATTGCATCACCGGTTCTTTTGTCATGCGGATGACGTTTAATAAAATCAGAAAATAGCTGAGAAGCTCTGACAAAATCCTTTAAATTAAAATAACTATATGCTTCGCCATATAAAGCTAATTTTGCTATTTCAGGGTTATTTCCATCTATATATTTATAAAACTTAATCGCAACCTGATAATTTCTTAATGAATAATTACTTTCAGACAGATAAAAACTAACTTTGTTGCGCTCAAAATCAGGAACCCTAGCAATAAGATCGGATAAAATGACGATCGCTTTCCGATATTGTTTCAAATAATACAATGATGCACCCATTCCTAAAGAAGCTCTGTTTCGTAAATCCACGGGGATTGAAGCATCATCTAGTACTTGCTTAAAATATTTTTTTGCCTCATTGATTGATACTTCTTTATGAGTGAACTCCGTCCACTGGGGAAGCTTTTTCTTCATTATTTTTTCTATTTTGATTAAATCTTCATCTGTAACTTTAGTATCTCCAAAATCTATATCATAATAAAAACCATTCTCTATAATTGGACCTATACCAAGCTTTGCGTCTGCGTGTCTATTTAATACAGCCATCGCCATAATATGAGCTAACGAATGTCTTATTTTATCTATTCCAAAATCCTTGTTGCTATTATTCATATTTTTTAG
>CAJXGP010000599.1 GCA_913053915.1 uncultured Ignavibacteriales bacterium
TACCGCGCACGGCGTGAATCAAAGGGGGCAGGAGTGTTTGCTCGCTACGCTCGGGCGCAGCACTTCTTGTACTTGCATAACATTAATACCATACCTTTCTTTTTCAAGAAAAAATGTTACCCACCGACTATCATCACTTTCGTCGTTTTTATTGGCGGTATTTTTCATAATCTAATATCCACAAGATATGAAAAAAATAGTAAAAACAAAAAAAACATCGCCAGCAATTGTTCCATTAAAGAAAAATTTTCAAATTGAAATAATTTGATCCATTCCGAGGAAATTGAGCCTTTCAATATGACTGAGATAATACCGATAAGTAAATCGATTATTATATAACCGATATTAAATAGTTGAAATAATAAAATTATTATTCTATGGTTAACGTTATATATATGCCGGTTGAATAAACTTGAAAGCTCAATCATGATTAAACCGGCTATAAGGGGAGAAATAAAGATAATTGCGTATGTATAAATATTATGTGAATTAGTTAAATTAAATTCTACGGTTAAAGCCATACCCTTTAGTCCAAGGGAAACCTTATTACTTAAAAGAATCGAGGCTAAAAGAAATTCGAATAATCTATTTAGATAAAAAGTCGCAATAAAGCCGGTTAATAGCCCTAAAAAAACATTATAAATTTTTCTCAGCATATAAGCTATTCCCTATTAAAAAAGAAGTTGAATTTAAGCCGGTAAGCAGCTAAAACATAGTTAATGAGTCTCCTCTAAAAAAGTTTTTTTGTAAAAAACTTCGATTTATGTTAACCTTACAACGCAACTCAGTCTTTTTACCATTTTTAGATACGCCTCATTAATCGAATGAAAAAAATAAAATAAAATTTAACAATAATCTTCGTAATACTCTAATTAAAATAGCCTGGAATTGTAGTACCGCATTTATAGCATTTACCTCCCGTTATTTTATTTGATAAAACAGCATGCCAATCTCTTTGAATTAAGGGAGTATTGCAAACCGGGCAAAATGTTGTTTGTCCTTCGGTATTATGAATATTTCCTACATAGCAATATTTAATTCCTGTTTGCATGGCAATATTACGCGCATTTGTTAATGAAGAAGAAGGTGTTCTTCTGTAATTTCTCATCTTAAAATCCGGATGAAATGCCGTAAAGTGCAGCGGGACATCTTCACCAAGATTTTTCACTATCCAATCACACATTTGATTAATTTCATCCGGCGAATCATTTTCGCCGGGGATTAAAAGTGTAGTAATTTCTGTCCAAACATCTGTTTCGTTTTTTAACCAAATTAGAGTGTCGAGAACATCTTTAATATGCGAAAAAGTTAATTTATGATAAAACATACGATTAAACGCTTTCAAGTCAACATTAGCAGCATTGATATACTTATAAATATCTTCGCGAGCATTTTTATCGATATAACCGGCGGTCACCATCACCGTATTTATACCTTCTTCTTTTGCAATTTTTGAAATATCAATAACATATTCGCCGAAAATAGTTGGGTCGTTATATGTAAAAGCAATTGAAGGAGAATGATATTTCTTTGCAAGTTTAACAACATCTTCAGGGGAAACTTCGAGTGAGTTATATTCATCTAATTTAGCTTTGCTGATGGACCAATTCTGACAGAATCTGCATCCCAAGTTGCATCCGGCAGTGCCGAAGCTTAATACGGAGGTTCCGGGATAAAAGTGATTAAGAGGCTTCTTTTCAATAGGATCGATCGCAAATCCGGTAGGATGTCCATAACCTGTCGTATATAATTTTCCGTTATGATTTTGACGGATGTAACAAAATCCCGGTTGTCCGTTACCTATTTTGCAATATCTTGGGCACAATGTACATAATATTTTGTTTTTGCCGGTTGGTTCCCATTTAGCTAATATTAAACTCTTATCATTCATTATCATGTTTTCTCCATTTAACGTAAAATCTATAAAAATTTCCCCTTCCTCCGATATAGATTTTATTTGAATTACATTTTGAAAATATTAAACTTTCAGGGAAAATTAAGATAGTATTTATACAAACTCAAGAAAATTAATGTTTCTTTTATAAATGTGTTTGAATCAATATTGTATCTTTAATTTATTTTGTTGAAGGTTCAATGTTCAGAACTCCTGACACATAGTTAGAAAAACAATGAAAACAGTA
>CAJXGP010000600.1 GCA_913053915.1 uncultured Ignavibacteriales bacterium
GGTATATTTCTCAAAGCAATATCGATGATATGAGCCGGAACAGACTCTCCAGGAATAAATTCAAAACCAAGCTTCTCTATTTCATTCATAAGATTCTCTGAAACTATCTTTGAATCTAAATCGTGGTCGGAAGCTACATCTATAACAACATCTATCAAATCATCTAATAAGCCATTGGGTTCAATATACATTCCATTATCATAAGCAAATGTCCTTTTATAATCTTTTAATTCTTCATCATCGTATTTTGATAAATCAACTTTTTTCTCATCTATATTATTTTCAGAAGCAATTATCTCAATTAAATCTTGATCAGTAACACTTTCAATATCGATATCCTCACCCTTATCAAACATTGTTTCCGGGTAAGCAGGATGACCATAACCTGCAGTGTATTCAATTTTTCTTCTTGCGATTCCTTCATATTCACCAAAATCCTTTTTATAACCGGTTATTATAATGGGGTTCTCTATCTTTAAATACACCGGTATAATATTATTACCAGCTCCTTTTAAAATACCACTTGCTATTTTATATGTTTCTTCATTTATACCCTTTATCTCAAATGCTTGTTTTTTAGATAATTGATCTCTCATTTCTTTTGGAAGCATATCAATATAAATTGAATCAGCATTATCAAGGTCTAACATAATCTTTTCAGAAAAGTTTGATATCTTTGCGTTTAAATCCTTGCCTGTTTCCAAATAATTTTGATCTGCATCAACTTCACTTGATGTAAAATATATAACCTTCCCGAAGTGACCTTCTATACTTATTTTTGATGGATCAAATGCACTGATATTATGTGTGGTTCCGTGAAATACTACTAAAGGTTCGCCGTTTGTTTTAACTACTTTTGATACACCGAACCATCTTTTAAATGCAGCAGATTGAATCTGTTCCTGCTGTGCAGACATCTTTTTAGATACACTATATTTCTCAAATTCTTCACGTGTTATATTTGGTTCACCTATTTTAAATATTCTATTTGTAGTAGATTTTATTTGCTTTGGATCGAAAGTTGCAAATGTTTTGGAACCACTCTCATTCATCCAAATACCATCGAATCCTAATTTATTTATAATTTCCGAATTGTTCTCAAGTATATTCCAGTCCCCCGATGTTAGCTCATCCATATAAGCATCAAAATCAAATGTCTTATCAATTCATTACCCCCGTATGTCACCTCTCGATTTGAAAGAAAATAATCTTTAAGTTTATCGATATGTTCCGGGTTATTAAAGTCAAAAGGATTATCTGATTTGATATATACTTCGTATAATCTTGAACCTGGAATACTTAACTTGGTTGGATCAATCTCGGAAGCCAAACCAGTTGCAAACTTACTGGCAAGTTTAGTATCAGGTGTAAAATATATTAAGCCTTTATTTTTTGAATCAAACGTTGTATTTATATCAGGTTTAAATTGAACAAAATCTTTTCCATAAGTTCCGTGATACATTTTTAATGGTTCACCACCGGCTTTACCGGAAATAGTTATTAATGATTTACCAAACCATTCCTTAAATTCCTTTGTCGATTTTGTCGAAGGATAAAATTTATATCTTGTTCCCGGAAGTCCGGTTGACTTTGAATATTCTACTTGAGATTCACCAAACAGATCAACCTGTCTTTTATCCTGGTCAACGACTTTCTCTCTTTGTTGTTTTAAATCAATCAATTCTTTCTGTAAACGGTTTACCATCTGTTCTGTGAACTCGATATAACTTTTTAATTCCTTCCCTGACAGATTGTTCTCAATTCCTTTTGCTCGTTTCTTATCAAGTTGTTTTTTTGAATCTTCCAAGTCTTTTAATTTTTCAGAAACTTCTAATTCATAATCCTCCATTAATCTTGATCTTGTAGTTGCCAATTTTAAGTTTAATGGTTTGTTCGATTCAAAAGTGATATTAGAGACTCTTGTATTTATTGCATCCAGGAATTCTATTTTTGAACGTATTTTTTTTCCAAGTGCATTTTCGTTAATTAGATAATTAAACATCTCATCTTCATGAGCATTTGTTAATTCATCAAACTGCCTTCTCATAGAACCTATCCAATCAGCAGCTTGTAACATCACTCTATCTTCCGGCAGGCTCTTAAGTCCATTAATTGTTTTACCCTGTTTATTACGGAAAGAT
>CAJXGP010000601.1 GCA_913053915.1 uncultured Ignavibacteriales bacterium
CGATAAAAAGTGTCACTTCAAAAATCGTGTTTTTATTATATTTGATCTTTTTGGACTGAACTCAAGTAACGATTATATTTTTATAATTTTTAACAATAACGGGAGGAATATTTATATTCATTTTAATATCGGTAATATTCGTATTTGCATAACAAAAAAATTTTAATCTCAAAAAAATAAAAAGGAATAATAATAATGTCTAAAAAAATAGCGGTGGTTACAGGAGGAGCAGGATTTCTAGGTTCTCATTTATGCGATAAACTCTTGACTGAAGGCATGAAAGTAATTTGTGTGGATGATTTAATTACCGGAAATATTGCAAATATTTCTCATCTTGCCGGAAATGAAGATTTTACATTTGTTAAACACGATATTACCAATTATATATTTTTACCCGGTAAGATTGATTATATTTTACATTTTGCTTCACCAGCAAGCCCTATCGACTATCTTAAAATACCAATCCAAACACTAAAAGTAGGTTCATTAGGAACACATAATTTACTCGGCTTAGCAAAAGCAAAAAAAGCACGAATGTTAATTGCCTCAACCTCTGAAGTTTATGGTGATCCTTTGGTTCACCCACAAGTAGAAGAATATTATGGAAACGTTAACCCTATCGGCCCACGGGGAGTTTATGATGAAGCAAAACGTTTTCAAGAAGCAATAACCATGGCTTATCACACTTATCATGGAGTGGAAACTAGAATTGTTAGAATTTTTAATACTTACGGACCACGCATGCGATTGGAAGATGGTAGGGCGCTTCCTGCTTTCGTAGGGCAGGCGCTGCGGGGTGAAGATATAACCGTCTTTGGGAATGGGGCTCAAACAAGCAGTTTTTGTTATGTTTCAGACCTTGTCGATGGAATTTATAAATTATTATTGTCCGATGAAATTAATCCAGTGAATATCGGTAATCCGGGAGAGATTACCATCAAACAATTCGCCGAAGAAGTAATTAAGATTACCGGAACAAAAAGTAAAATTGTTTATAAACAACTTCCGGAAGATGACCCGAAGGTTAGACAACCGGATATCGGCAAAGCAAAACGGATATTAAATTGGCAACCGCTTGTAAATCGTAATGAAGGATTAAAAATTACTATTGACTATTTTAAGAAAGTAATCAAATTAAATTGTTGAGTTTACTCTAAAAAGTACCGGTGTATCATTTCGAACACATTAACTTCGTCGGTGTAAACTCCGTGAAGAATATATAATCCATTGTAAAATAAGAAGTTGTTCAGTTGTTCCGCTCTTTGGGATAAACTTATAGTTATTTAGATAAAATTTCGATAGATTCGAATTCCAAGAATAGCGGATTTTAGAAAGTGTTCAATTATTAAATTTAAAAACAAAATTGGAGTCTAAATGTGTGGAATAGTCGGGTACATAGGGGAGAAAAATTGTGTCTCTATTCTTATTAACGGTTTAAAAAGATTAGAATACCGGGGATATGATTCAGCCGGAATAGGCATTTTATCAAATAAGCAATCGATGGTAATTAAAAATAAGGGGAAAGTAGCTGCACTTGAAAGCATGTTGGAAAAGATGAACCTATCATCATCCATCGGTATAGGACACACAAGATGGGCTACGCACGGTGCTCCCAATAAAGTAAATGCACATCCCCATTTCAATAATGAAAGAAATTTATTTGTGATACACAACGGTATAATTGAAAACTACCGGGAATTAAAAACCGGACTTAAAAAACTCGGCTATAATTTTCTTTCCGAAACGGATTCTGAAGTGTTGCCTCATTTGATTGACAGCTTTTTGAAAAAAGGCTTTCCTTTATTTAAAGCAGTTAGACTTTCCTTGAATGAAGTTGAAGGAACTTATGGTATAGCCGTAATTTATGAAAAAGAACCTGATAAAATCATTGCGGCTAGAAAAGGTTCGCCTTTGGTAGTTGGGCTAGGTGAAAACGAAAGTTTTATCGCTTCCGACGTTTCGGCTATTATAGCTCATACCAAACAAATTATTTATATGGAAGACGGTGAATTAATTGAATTGCATAAAGATAATTTTAAAACTAAAACAATTGAAGATGAAGATGTAGAAAAGGAAATTCATGAAGTCAGTATGACTATTGATGAGATAAGTAAGGGCGGGTATGCTCATT
>CAJXGP010000602.1 GCA_913053915.1 uncultured Ignavibacteriales bacterium
TTTACATCTTCTTTTTTCGTAAGAATTGTTTTCCTTTGAATAACCCCCGATTCAAAAAGTTCATCACCGAATACATTTTTTTGATCTATTAATGATTGAATTATCTTTTCTTTAATTTTGTTCTTCATTTAAATTCTTGATATTTAGTTCGATGTTTTATCAAAAATACGCAATTAAAACTTCAAGAGTAAATATTTTTAATCTCTTGTAATATTTTATTTGCTACTTGAAACTTGGACATAAGCGGAAACTCTAACCGTTTCCCCGACTTATGAATAATAGTAATTTTATTCGTATCCCTCTCAAACCCGCTTTTTATATCTCTTAATGAATTTAGAATAATCATATCTATATTTTTCGATTTGAGCTTATTCATAGCATTCTTCAATTCATTATCCGTTTCCAAAGCAAAACCGACTTTTATTTTCTTTTTATCTTTTAAAGAGATAAGAATATCGGGATTTTCAGTTAGAGGTATCGATAAAAATTTATCCTCTTTTTTAATTTTTTTATTGATATATTGAGCAGGTTTATAGTCTGAAACAGCGGCAGCCATAACTAAAATATTGTTATTATCTATTTCATGCTCAACTTGTGATTTCATTTCTAGAGCAGATCTGACTTTGATCAACTTTATTTCCGGATAAAGGGATTCATTTGAAGGACCGGAGATTAACGTAACATCAGCACCTCGCAGAAATGCGGCTTTAGCAAGTTGATATCCCATTTTACCCGAAGACCTGTTGCCGATAAATCTGACAGGGTCAATATCTTCGTATGTAGGCCCTGCTGTTATTAATATGTCTTTTCCGGTAAAATCTTTTTTATATCCCGATAAAATTAATTCTACGGCATCTATTAACTTTTGGGTTTCAGGGAATCTTCCTTTTCCTTTCAGCCCACTCGCAAGCTCACCTTCTTCTGCATCAATAACATAAAATCCAAGTTGAGTAAGCTTCTTTAAATTCTCTTTAGTTACAGGGTTATCATACATATCAACATCCGCAGCAGGAGAAATAATTATCGGACATCTGGAAGCAGCAATAAGAGTTGTAAGAGCATTATCTGAAAAACCGTTAGCTATTTTAGCAATTGTATTAACCGTGGTAGGTGCAATAATCATGAGGTCTGCCCATAAAACATAATTTATATGCCAGGTAGATAAAGAAGTATTTTCGAATTTTGATTCCGGAAATAAATTAACAATTACTTGATTTCCCGAAAGGGTAGAGAAAGTAAGCGGTGCAATAAATTGAGTTGCCGAAGGGGTCATTACCACTCTGGTTTCAGCTCCAAGCTTTTTAAATTCCCTAACAAGATAAGCTGATTTGTATGCAGCAATACACCCGGTTATACCTAAAATTATTTTTTTACCATTAAGAATTTCATTGCGCATTAGATTCAAATGAGCAGTTTAATATGAAAAAAACATTTTTGATTATACAAAAACTACTTGGAATAAATCAAAGGCTAACCAAAAGGTAATATTACCGTCATTTTGAGAAACGGCGCAACGAAGAATATTTGATTTTGCTTATACATGGTACTCTTCACTTTCCGCCTGAGGCGAACAGGCAGTTCAGATTGAAAATTTCTTGCTTTTTGGATAACCTCCTAAGAATATTAAGATTGTTTTGTTTTATATCCGAATTTTATTTTCCTGTCGAGAAATTCGCGGAGAGCTTGAACATGCGGTTTATCTCTCTTTTCAAAATCAAGCGATATTTTCAATTGCGCAGGATTTTCAATATCCTCGCTGTCATCTTCAGAACCTGTAACAGGTATTGTACTCATCAAAGCGTTATATTCTATCTTATTCTCATCATTTATAACGCGAGCTCTTTTTGATGTAATAATAATAGCCTCAAATACATTTGCAGCTAATTTATCAACTATTCTTAGATCAACCGGTTGTATTTCCATCTTATATCCTCTTAACTTAAATTATTTTTTTTATTAAACTCTTAGTATCTTCAATTGCTTTTTTTAAATTTGAATTAACTATAAAATAATCAAATTTATCTTTTAAACTCAATTCCATTTTTGCTCTCTCTATCCGTTTTTTAAAATCTTCTTTGCTTTCGGCATCATCAGCCTCACAATAATTTGCTCCTACACTAGTCCCGGCT
>CAJXGP010000603.1 GCA_913053915.1 uncultured Ignavibacteriales bacterium
AAAAGATAATTGTTGAATTGAAGGCGGTTAGCTTTTTGCGTCAGGATGATGAAAAGCAATTACTGAATTATTTGAAAGCAACTTCGATGGAAGTGGGGCTGTTAGTCAATTTCGGTCAGAAAAGTTTGGTTTGGAAACGCATAATCTGTGTAATGAATATAAAAGAACACACTGCGCAGATTTTAAGCTCGGACTACTTATAAATTTTGGAACAACAAGCTTGCAATTTAAAAGAGTACTTCTCTAAACCGGCAAAAAATCAGTGAAATTCGAGTAATTCGTGGACAAAAAAAGAACAACCAGTGTAATTTGTGTAATTCGTGGGCAGAAAAAATACAGATTAGCATTATTTAACAATGTTGATATCATGCTGTTGGTATTATTAAGTATATTTGTAGTAAAATTCATAGAATGAGTAAGCTGCCAAAAGCTCCTTTGCTGGAAGTTATTTTTGAAATAAAATGGGAGGTAATAAATAAACAAGATATTGTCAATTTTCAATATTTTCATGGAGATTTGTATGCAAATATAAAGCAAAAATTTTCATATAGAGAAAGTTTAATCCCACCGGAAATCCCATTCGACGTAGTAAAAGGAATTCCTGTATATAGGTTTAGAAAAGCAAAAGATGAATATCCTTTAATTCAAATAGGCCCCGGTCTGTTAAGCTATAATATAATTGATGAAATTTATTTTTGGAATAGCTTTAAAAAAGATATAGATAAAATAACCAAAGTGTTTTTTAACGTTTATCCCAAATCAACAGATTTAAAGTTAGTGCCCTCATTGACTTATATTGATTTTTTTGATGTTCATTTTAATTCCCAAAACCCTGTGGATTTTATAAATAGCAACTTACTATTGAACATACAACAAGATTTTATACATGAAAAGCCGGCCGGGTTAAAAGATATTAATCTGACATTGAATTATCAGATGAATAAAAATATGTTGTCCTTAAATTTTAGAAATGGAATAATAAATGAAAATAAATCAGGTCTTATTTTACAAACTAAATTAATAGGGAATAAAAAAATATATTTACAAAATGATTTATTCGACTGGCTTGATGATGCGCATGAAATTTGTAGCAATACATTTAAGCAGATAACAAAAAAAGAATTCTATAACACTTTCAAATAACCGAATTATGTTTATATCACCAACACAAATTGATAATGATGCAAATTTTATTTCAACTCTAATGAAGCCGGAAAATCAAAATTTGGAAACATACAGCACAAAGTTGTTATTTGTGATAAAACATGATTTTGAAGGTTTAGAGAGAATACCTGATGTAAACAGGGGCATTGCCACTCAGGTTATTAATGAAGATTTCTTTGCTGATAGTTCTTCTTATAGAGATTTCCTTAATGAGGATTTTGATATAAACTCAAAGTTTATTTACAAAAATAGCTATAAACTTAAAGTGAAGATAAAATCAATATCCAAATTCTCCCCAAAAATAATTTTAGACTTATAATGAATTTTAGATGGTATGAGACAATAATAAGTTCAAATGAAATTGAACAGGGTGATTTAATTTCTGACTGTCCCATTGTTATTCCCCCTTCAAAACTTTTGGTTGGTGAAGAACCTGAAATTGAAATTAAATTAATTGACTCTGTTATCTTATCTCAATCCTGTGATTTGGTAAATGATAAAATCGAAATAGTATTGGTATGCCCGTATTATACTTTGAAAACATTCATCAATAATTTACCGGAAGAGCAAAAGAAAACCAAAAAAGCTATTAATAAACATATTGATAATTTAAAAAGGGGGCACTTGCCAGGGTATCATCTATTAAATAAAGATAGTGAGGTGAACATAGCTGACTATTTAGTTGTTGATTTTAAAAATGTTTATGGTATTCAAATCCAAAGTATCAAAGAGATAGCTGCTAATTTAGAAAAAAGAATCAGGCTTTTACCTCCATACAGAGAACACCTGTCACAATCTTTTGCGAGATACTTCATGCGTGTCGGATTACCTCAGGATATTGTTATTGAAGGATATTAGCATGGAAGGAAATTAAAAATATATGAGATAGCCCACTTAATGGACATTCTATCCTTCGTCCCCTCGTTCCCTCGTCCCCTCGCTCCCTCGCTCAATC
>CAJXGP010000604.1 GCA_913053915.1 uncultured Ignavibacteriales bacterium
CCTCGTTCCTTTAGAATGACCCTATTGAGCTTTTTAGAATGGACTCATGATTAAATATGTAAAAAATCGACAAATGATTTTTTTACAGGGAAATCAAATTGGGAATTAATAGATATTTTGAATATGAGTCAAAAAAAATCAAATTATTAATTAATAAATAAACTAAAACTAGATAGGAGTTGATTAAAATTGAAGATAACAAAGCAATTTACGAGTAGGGAAAGTAAATCGTTGGACAAATATCTCCAAGAAATTGGAAAAGTTGATCTGTTAACTCCGGAACAAGAGATTGAACTAGCTCGACGGATAAAAAAAGGGGATAAATTAGCATTAGAGGCTTTAACTAAAGCAAATTTACGATTTGTTGTGAGTGTTGCAAAACAATATCAAAATCAAGGTTTATCACTGGGAGACTTGATAAATGAAGGTAACTTAGGGCTAATTAAAGCTGCTGAAAGATTTGACGAAACGAGAGGCTTTAAATTTATCTCTTATGCAGTTTGGTGGATTCGTCAATCAATTATGCAGGCAATTGCCGAACAATCTCGTATGGTCAGGCTGCCTTTGAATAGAGTTGGTACCTTAAATAAATTAGGAAAAGCATATACTAAATTAGAGCAAGAATTTGAGCGAAAACCAACTACCGAAGAGCTGGGGCAAGAACTCGAAATGGATGCCGATGAAGTAGCTAATACTATGCAGCTTTATGGACGTCATATCTCGATGGATGCTCCGGTAAAGGAAGGCGATGATAACAAAAATAGTTTACTTGACTTAATCTCTAATGATCAGCAACCTTCCCCGGATATTTTGTTGATGCATGAGTCTCTTAAAAATGAAGTGGAAAGTGTCCTTTCTACTTTAAGCGAAAGAGAGGCTAATGTCCTAAGGTTGTATTTCGGAATTAACAGTGAACGCTCTGCTACTTTAGAAGAAATCGGTGAAAGATTTGATCTTACCAGAGAAAGAGTAAGGCAAATTAAAGAAAAAGCAATACGCAGTCTGAGGCATCCTTCTAGAAGTAAAAATTTAAAGGCATATTTAGGTTAACAAATTATATAATAGGTATTCTATTTCTGTAGTGAAATAGAATGCCTTTTTTATGTTGGTTTTATCATCACTCATGTTGAAACCCGCTTTCACTATTATTTCCAATCCATCATAACCGGAATTTTGAACAAAACCGTGTAATATCTCTGCAATTTATTATTTATTTCTATTTTATCAAGGAAATAAAAATTGAAAAAACAAATAATCGTTGGAACTGATTTGAAAGTCTCCCGAATTGCTTTCGGTTGCATGAATTTGGGCAAAATAAGGGGGAATATGAATGAATTTGAAAATAAAATAGAAGCTGTTAAATCAATTATCGAGGCGTTAGAACTGGGGATCAATTTTTTTGATCATGCGGATATTTATGCAGAAGGAAAATCGGAGGAGGTCTTTTCGGAGGTGTGGAATAAGATACCGGGTTTGAGAGAAAAAATTTATCTTCAAACAAAATGCGGTATTAGAATGAAAGGTCAACCTGACGGTAACGATCTCGGAAGATATGATTTTAGCTATGAGCATATTATTAATTCGGTTAATGGTAGCTTAAAAAGGTTGAAAACAGATTATATTGATATCCTTTTGTTGCATCGCCCAGACCCATTAGTTGAGCCGGATGAAGTAGCAAAAGCATTTGATGAACTGTATGAGAGTGGTAAAGTCAGATACTTTGGGGTAAGTAATCATTCCGGATATCAAATTGATCTATTAAAAAAGAGTGTTTATTTCCCAATTGTCGTGAACCAACTCGAACTCAATATCCGGGAATTTACCGGAAAATGTGGATGAGAAAATTAAAAAAGCTGCCGAGATAGTTAATAATATGTCAATCGAAAAAAATGTGAGCCGTGAGGCTATCATTATTGCATGGTTACTAAAACATCCTTCAAAAATTCAGCCTGTAATCGGGACAAGAAATATCGAACGAATTCGAGCAGCATGTGAAGCTGATTCTGTAGTATTATCTAGAGAAGAATGGTACACTCTATTCATAGCCGGTAGAGGTGATGCTTTACCATAAAATATAATACACGTTCCTGATTTTTATCTATTTTATTGCGGATT
>CAJXGP010000605.1 GCA_913053915.1 uncultured Ignavibacteriales bacterium
CGAAAACGCAAAGTTGCGGTGGTTTATTCGGTGGACTTTTTCAGACAGAGTTTAGAATATAACTAGACCGAAACGGGTGGCATTCATTGACCGGAATAGCCAACAACACCACGTTCAGATTGGGCTGTATCAACCATCATAACGCTAATTGTTGGCTACTGGTGTTACTTCTGAAACCTGTCATTCAATCTTTAAAAAACTTTTACTTTAAATGTTTGCTGAGTTTCAAATTATAATGGTTGTCTAGCAATGTAGGCAAATTGCAATGTTCTATTTTGAGCAAGTCACAAATCACAGGTAGTTTTTTAAATACTTTTAAATCATTGTCAGTTTTAGTTTCCTCTGTAACTAAGATTGTTTTTTCAAAATTTAAGGGGTTTTTATTTGAGAGACAAAATAAAATAAGTTTTGCATCTGCTGATTCTAAATACTCCTTTTTCCTATTTTCAAACATAGGCTCAGTTAAAGTATTTTTTCTCGCAACATAACAAAATCTATTTTCTAAGTCTCTTAAAAATGATGCTGTTGGCAATAACAAATCTGTTTTAACTTGATTCTTTTTCTCGTTAATAAAACTCAAGTTAGTCGTAATAATACCTTTAGCATTTCTTTTCGATTCAATAGCAACCTTGTCGATTATAATGATTTCCTTGTGCTCTACCTTGTTCCTAAAAAAATCCTTCAAAGAATCATCTTTGTCAAATGGCAGATAGTATCGAACCAAAGCCATCAATGAACTGGTATCAATTACTACTGTCATTTTAGATATAATTCTATTTTTTCAGGTTTAACATTGAGTCTTCTGCAAAACTCAGATTCTCCAATAATTCCTTCAATAAAGGCAGATTGAACAATACTTGTAAATAATGGAGAAACAATTGGTTTAGCAGCTCTTACATTGGTTCTTCTTCCTTCCTCCTTTTCTTTTTCTCTTTTTTTTCTTAATCTTTCTTCATTTTCGTGAAATTTATTTTCAAAGTCAGTTTTAACTGTCTGATAATCCTTGTATGAGATTCTATCATTTATTCTTAATCGAGTATAAAGTGCAAACTCACTTATATTAGTTCGCTCAGAAATGTTTTTAATTAAATCGTGATGGTAGTCATTATTTGATGATGCTGTTTCAACTTTTGAGAGAATATTGCCTAAGTTGCCAATTAAAAAATAATAGGAAAAATCATTACACCACTTCTCAATTTTATCTAAGTTTTCATACACTAAATACTCATCCCCAATTGTTTCGTCAATATCTTCAATATTTAGTAGATAATGACCTAATTCGTGGGACAATGTAAATATTTCTCTCCTATACGACCTTTGTCTTTTTAGGACAATTACATTGGGTGCAAGATAGAACCCATTGATGTTTACCTTTTCTTTTTTATTCCAATTTTCGACAAACTCAAAAACAAGAATATTATATTCAGCTAACTTATTAATCAGCGACTTTAAAAATGCTTTTCTGTTTTTGGTAAAACCTGGGTATAAGATTTTACGAATTTCAGTTGCAACATCTTTCGGATTGTTTCTAATATTGAAAACAGGTATTGTTCTTTCTTCAGTCTTTAAGTCAGCTAATCTAGATAATGCAGAAAAAGCTATTTTCTTTTCTTCAAACTGAGTTACAATTTGTTTGGCACCAAAACTCAGCTCTGCATTAAACTTATCTTTCCTGAAAAAAATACTCTCTTCTTTATCCTCTTTTAAGTCTTTAGGGTCAATGTAGTAACTAAGTCCTTTTTTAAAAAGGTCATCAATTTTTTTTAAAACACTTATTTTTATTTGATTCCCAAAAACATCATTCTCTAAAAGTTTTTTCTTTCTCTTATGGTTCAAAGAAGTTAATAAATCATCTTTTGATAACTTATAAAGTTTCAATAAGTGGTATAAGCGATTGATATTTATGCTGGTAACTGTCAATTTAGCTTTTTCTTTAAAACTGTAAATTTAGAACAATTGTGTTTGCTTTTTATTTTATTTTCTAAAACTTTTTCTATCGAGTCGTCATTCACACTTGTGCCCAACTCCTTTTATCCACCTAATTTTATACTGTATATCCCATTAATATCCCGTTAAACACTCTATTTTGTCTTTTATCTTTGCTTCTGTGCC
>CAJXGP010000606.1 GCA_913053915.1 uncultured Ignavibacteriales bacterium
TGATTTTTGTAATCTCGTTTTATCACCTTTTGCTTTATTAAAATAATATTCAACATTTTTTTGGGGTGATAGCGCCACATCAATTTTTATAACTTTATCTTCGTTGCCGGCGTAAATATCTTTAATTTTAATTTGCTTCATTCCTTTTTTAATGAGATTTATATTTATAAGTAGAAGATTCCCCAATGTGGAATAATATTCTTCTTTACTTCCCTGATCAATAATTATCTTCAAGTTATTGAGTCTAGAGGTAAGTTTAGAAAGCTCCCGGTTAAGATATTTATTTATAGTTGCATTTTTCCGGATGACTTGAAGTAAATAATAATGTTTACTCAAGTAAAAATTAAATGCATCAATAAAATTTCCAAATTCGAATTTGTCGGTAAATGCAAAAATATTGAAAGTTTCAACGGTTAAAAATAGTTGTTTCGATCCGGAATTGTAAAATACTACCGGTTTAGCATTACAAATTTCATCTATTACCGTCAAAATATTATTAATAATTTCTTTTTGATTTCGTTCGTCGGTTCTTCTTTTAGCTTCAAAGAGTAATTCTTTACTAATAAACGGATACGTTCTTTTAATTGTGTCAAACAAATTAGCATCCGGTATTAAATTAAGCAGAGGTTTATAATAGGTATTAATAAATTCAATTTGATGAATTTCGTTCGGAAAACTTTCGGAGAAATCTTCTCTCGGTTTTTTAAAAAATTCGAGGTTCTCTTTGTCGTCAACCGAAATAACATCAGTATATTTACCGCGAATAATGAAATACAGTTTGAAATTCAAAAAATTAATTCTGATAATTCTATCTGCTTTTGCAATTTCAAATGAAATCAATTTTGAAGGCAAATAATTTTGAAAGAAATCTTTAGTATTTCTTTTTGCTCTGGTAAAATTGCGTCTTAAATTAATATAAGGAAACCCGGGATTTGCCGATATCTCAAGATATTTTTCGGAGTTTCCGTTAACAAAAGATAAAATTAATCTATCTTTTTCTTGTGAAAAGATTTGGTTGATTGAATAATTTTCAAGGGTTTTGTTAAACTCAATTACTAATCGATTTAAGATAAAATAATTTTTAAACATTATATTATTAAATACCGTACTTCAAATATTATCTCAGCCCGGTTTGAAATAAGAAAGAAAGAACTTCTCATCTCATTAAAATGAAACAAGTGGAGTTCAATACAATGTGGAAATTTAATTTTCCGTAGCGCTTCTCAAGCGTTTGAGAAAAATTCGTACAAGTCCGGCAGACAATAAAGATGTAATTAGTAGAAGTAAGAAAAACTGCCAAATTTGCCACTCTTGATAAAATCTTCCAATAAATCCTGAAAGATAACTACCAATTGCACTTGCAACGAACCACCCACCCATCATTAAACCCTTCATGCGTGGAGGAGCAACTTTCGAAACAAATGAAAGTCCCATTGGACTAAGGAAAAGTTCGGCAACAGTCATAACAAAATAAGTGGAAATTAACCAATAAGGTGTTACACGCAACATATTCGAATAACCGGGAGTACTAATTTTTGCTATTGAGTAAGAAGCCAAGATCATAATCAAATAGGCAAAAGCGGTAATTATCATCGCAATGCCCATTTTACCCGGTGTGGAAGGTTCCTTTTTCCTTTTGTGAAACCATGCAAAGAAACCCACAATTATAGGTGTTAGAAAAACTATAAATAAAGGGTTAAATGATTGAAATAACTCAGGTGAAATATGATTTGAATTCGGAAGTGTGTTTAGTTTATAAATTACAATTAAGGCGGCAATAACAATCGCAGCGATACTCCAAATTTTAGCTTTCTTACCGACGCTTTTGTTAAAAACGACTATTAAACCGAGAGCTATGGCAATTAACGAGAATAAAGGAACAGGGTCGAACAAAAGAAAAGTGAATTTTCCTACATGCGTCAGAGTATAGTTTTTAGCAAATAAAGTTAATGTAAAGCCGTTTTGATAGTAGATCATCCAAAAGAATATAACGATTGCAAATATTGTTAAAAGGGCTATTATTCTATCTTTTTCTTGTTTTTTGGTTAGTTGTATGTCACGATTTTCATTCACTTTATCTTTTGATCTGTAATCTGCCGTTTTATAATATTT
>CAJXGP010000607.1 GCA_913053915.1 uncultured Ignavibacteriales bacterium
GGGTTTTCAAGGTGTACCGGAAGAAGGGGAAATTACAACTCTTGGAAGGGGCGGCTCGGATACTTCCGCAGTTGCATTAGCGGCCGCTCTTAATGCAAAATGTGAAATTTTTAGTGATGTTGCCGGAATTTATACAACAGATCCGAGATTATATAATGCAGCTAAAAAATTGAAGACCGTTACCTATGATGAAATGTTGGAAATGTCTAGTCTCGGTGCAAAAGTGCTTCATAGCAGATCGGTAGAAATTGCTAAAAAATATGGAATAACTATTTATTGCGGATCAACTTTTTCAGATGAGGAGGGAAGTTTTGTGATTGAAAAAAATATTGAAGAACCTGTGGTAACCGGGCTAAGTGTAATGGATAATCAGAATCAAGTTACAATTTCAAATCTACCTCTTGATTATACACTAGTGCATAAAATATTTGAACGTGTTGCTGAAGAAGGCTTGAATGTAGATATGATTTCTATTATAAGTAACTCGGGTTTAAATATTTCATTCACAATTGTTGAGGATAAAAAGAAACAGATAGAGAACATTCTTACAAAATTATCTAATGAATTGGTAGGAATGAATTTCCATTTCCATACGGGATTTTCTAAAATATCTATCGTTGGAATTGGTATGAAGTCCAGCAGCGGTGTAGCAGCCGGTTACTTTAAAGCTCTCGAGGATATACCTGTAAAATTAGTGACAACCTCGGAAATAAAAATCTCTTGTCTTGTGGAACAAAACTTTAAAGAGCAGGCTGTAAAAAAACTTGTTGAAAAATTTGAATTGTAAATTGCTTTCGCTTTGTGTGAATCAATACAGACAATAAGCTTGTATCACAATTATTAAAATCTTAATTGTACTTGCAAAATAGTGTTGAGTTCTCTTTACCGGGCAAATATTTTCAATCAACAATTCACATATTACATGGAGTCTTTCTAATAGTATTGCATTTCGGATAGTGCGAATTTAAACAAGGTGGGATTTTATTGAAATGATTTTTTATGATAAATTTCTCATATTTATTTGAAGTGACTTTAACTCAAAATGAAAATCAATATGATATTAAGCCCAATAGAATTAAGACATATTTTACACAAAAATCCCGAACTTTCATTTTGTGAATTTGAAACTACGAAGATTTTGACGGAGAATATTAAGAAATTGGATTCCAACAAAATGCTAAAAATTCATTCACCTTTTAAAACCGGATTATTAATAGAATATACGGTGAATGAAAGTGATTATATATTATTCAGAGCCGATATTGATGCTCTTCCGATAGAAGAGGAAACAAATGTGGAATTCAAATCCGGGAATAAATTTATGCATGCTTGCGGTCATGATGTTCACACTTCCATCTTGTATAGTTTCATAACTTGGGTTATCAAAGAGAATATCAACCAAAATATTTTATTTCTTTTTCAACCTGCAGAAGAAACGGGTGGCGGAGCAATGAATTTTTATAATACCGGTATTTTCGATCGTTTCAAAATTATAAATGCTATTGCACTACATGTTACTGATGAATATCCTGTAGGAACAATTGCCGGTACGGCAGGAGTACTCTTCGCATCATCTTTAGAGGTAGATATAGAATTTTACGGAATTAAATCTCACGTAGCTTTCCCCGAAAATGGTAAGAATGCTTTTAATGCATTGCGTTTATTCATGGATGCAGTTGATAAAATATCTACCGGTCCTAATGAGCCTTTCATTTTCGGAATGGGAAAAATATTTGCCGGTGATGTAAGAAACATAAATCCCGGTTATGCCAAAATCGAAGGGACGATGAGAGGATTATCATCAAAAAAGACTAAACAATTTTGCGAGCGGATAGAAAATATTTTAAAGGGTATTCAAATAATAACCGGTGTTGATTATAAACTTTCAACGGGTGCTGTTTATCCGGAAGTAATAGTTGAGCCGAATCTTTTTTCTATTTTATCTAAAAGACTAAAAACTTATTTTAATTTTATTGATTGTGGTTATAAAATGACCGGTGAAGATTTTGGATATTTATCAAAAAAGTTTCCATCTTTTATGTTTTGGTTGGGTACGGCGAAAGGAAGCCGGTACGGTTTACATAATCCTAAATTTCTTCCTGATGATGAAG
>CAJXGP010000608.1 GCA_913053915.1 uncultured Ignavibacteriales bacterium
GGAATTTAATCCCAACATGTACAAACGTGAGGGACCGAAATGAAAATTATATTTTACTCCCCAAAAGTTTCCGAATCCGGTGCCATTTCCGGCTAACCCTGATTTTGACACACTATTGCTGCTCGTGAAATTCATCGAAATTTGATTATAATCAAAAAATACAGTCTTGACCAGGGTTTTTAAAAAGAACAGGGCAGTTCTTAAAATATGCTTCTTCGGTTTTAATTTGGCAGCCAAAGAATCTGATTTACTTACCGTATCTTTTATTGCCAACGAGGTTGTATCCACTTTTAATTTCGGTTCCCGGAATGTATTTTTGTTTCCTCTCGGATTTCTTTCGTTAAATCGATTTACGTTTCTTCCACGATTCCGCTGTTTATAATTGTATTCTGTATTTGGTTTATTCTCAGCATTATTGCTTTCTCTAAACAACGGTTCAACTAATGATTTCAATCTTAAAGTCATATTAACTTGAGAGCTGGTAGAATAACCTGCACTTTTACCAAGCTCTTTTTGACTAAAATTATTTCTCCATTGATAATTTGCATTGTAACTTGCACCAAATGAGAAATATCTATTTAAATTCCAAAAAGTAGGAACTCTTGGTGCAGCACGAATACTAAACGATTGCTGATATCCATAAGGTTTTCCGAAATACGCACCACTAAAGATATCCCGCCAAACAGCGCTTTCCGGACGTTGCGCACCGGAAATACTTGTTTCCAAATAAGCCAATGAGCTTCTTATATTTGCACTGTAACTAGTCGAAAGATTCAAAAGACCGCCTTCGGATATTTTCCAATTCATACTAAAATTTCGCGTTGTAACAAAATTTCTCGACACAGATTTTGTTGAAGGTACATTTCCTTGTGCTCTACTTACGTTAATATTTCTATTTCGTCCTGCGGTAAGATTGAAGGTAATGCTCTGCGGTGCATAAAATATTTTTGTGTTTCTATAATCGGAAAGCAAGCCAAATATTGCACCGATTACCGGAATATTTAAAGGATAAAAATAATCATTTCGACTGAAATTAAGACCGTAACTTAAATTGAAATTCCATACCCATGTCTTGTTTGATAAAACAGTCGGGCTTCGGCTGAAAGTTTGATTATAATTAAATCCATAACGCAGGTTATTAAATGTATCTTTTAAGAGCCAAAATGAAGTAGGAATTTTAAATTTAACATTTGAAGCGGAAATACTGTTCGAAATATTTACAGTTTGTGATCCCGATATAATTTGAGCTCCGGTTAGTTTATCAGATAAATTATTCGTATTTTTTCTACTCCTGTCACTCAATAATGCAGCTTGGTTAACTCTTACATCTGTACCGGGCAAATATAGAGGTTTACCAACAGATTCCGTATGAGAGAAGTTCAAATCCAAATTGCTGCCCGGCATTCTAAACGGTATGAGTTTGAGTAGATTCATGCTGGCAGATACGCTCCAGTTCCTGGAATTTACCCTAGTACCGAATCTGGCTGACAGTCTATGGAAATAAGGATCAGTTTGGCTCATATTAAAATTTATACTCATTAAATCAGCTAGCTTTAAACTCGATGAAAAAGTATAAGCCCACCCTTTATGGTTATCGGCACCAATAACCCTTAACTCATTAACCCATACCTCACCGGAAATCGGACCTCTATTATGAGAGTTTGGCGTATTATAAATCCCCACTTGTAAGAATTTCACCGAGGTTAAGGTTGGATTTCCCTTAACCGCATAAAAATGATTCGGTTCACCGGGAACAGGAATTTGTTTTACTACATTTACAGAATCCCTATTTTGTTTTATAGCAGTTAATTCGCTAAACTTGATTCCCACATCATTCCATCCGGGACGTATCGGCTGCCGATATTCATAATAATTATTTTGATCGGATCCGAATCTAAAAAAAACATCTGCTGAATAGTTGATAGGATTGAGCGAGGAAATTGAACCGGGACCTGTCCTATTATCTCCGTGAATAAATAACTTCATCTCTTTGTAATTAAAAACATCTAAAGAACGAGATAAATATTTTACAGCAGATCTTGATGAATCATCCGGTAAATTGTGAATAATCAGGTCTAATGATTGCTCATTCAAATAGACAA
>CAJXGP010000609.1 GCA_913053915.1 uncultured Ignavibacteriales bacterium
CGACTGGCTTGGTACTGATAATTTAAAAGCGTTATCTTGCATCCAGTCTTTAGCACAGGAAAAAATGGTCGCTGATAAAATTAGTACCTATGTCAATAACCCTGCAAATAATGATGCTAAATGCATTAATGAAGAATCATTTGCTATAAACAAATTCATTTTCTTAATTATGTAAGCAACTTGCTCTAAATTAAAATTAATAATTATTATTCTTTGAATATAATCTTTATCTTTTATTCTTTTTTTATATTCTAAATTTTCACAGATGGCCTGGATAAAACCTTCATTTACATTAGACTCTATTGTATTTTTTTTATCCAGCACATACCTGCCTATTTCTTTAATCGCTTCAATCATTTTGATAATCTATTTGTTTTAAAATTAAATTTCTCTTTATATTCGTACAAAGTTATTCTTCTTAGTCTCATCAACTTTTGGAAAATCAATAATACTATAAAACTCCCCCACCTTACCGCTTAATTGTTTGCCTATGTTATAAAGAGATGTAAGCATATTCCGTTAATTAATTGTACATCAATACTATTATTCTTTTTGAAGGGTTTGTAGAAAAATAATAATTTTTGCAGAGCATAATTATTATAAAGTAGAATACCCCCTCTTCCGAAAAGAAGTTAACCTATTTCATTATCATTTACAATAGTGCACAATGTTATCTGTATTTTTTTCTTTTCGTCATTTTTCCGTACAACAAATTAATCCCTAATTATATTAAACTATGGTAAAAAGTAAGTGAAAGGACAAAAGTAAAATTAAGATATAATTCAGTTCACTTTTTTTTATTTCTTTTCTTCCTAAAAGGTTTGTTTGAGTACTCCACACTTTTCAACTCAAAACCGGCATTTGAAACTAACTTTTTTAATTCATCTTTTGAGACTTTCGTACTTGCCGGTACATTTAGAGTAGCAAAACCGCTTTTAATATCAACATAAAAATTTTCAACTCCTTTCAGCGATGTTAGTTTCTTTTCTAATCCGTATCCACAAAACGGGCAAGACATACCATAGATTTGAAGTTTTATATATTTTCTGTTCCCATCATGTTCATTTTTAGTTGATGAATTAGATTGCGCTAAAGTTCCGCCGGTTAACAATCCTGCAAAGAGAAATAAGCTTAAAATTAAATTAAAGAACTTTGCATATCTCATTTTTTACCTCCTGAATATTTAATTATTAAATTTTCATTATGATCGAAAATCATACATCATTAACATTTATAAATGCGCTTCAAATCCAATTCTAAAATTTGTTCTCGGTTTGTTAATAAAACCGTTATCAGCCACGCCGAATTCTATTCCTGCACGCAATGCATAATTATGATATGTAAGCATAAAAGTAGGAGCTACAGCCCATGAATTTCCTCCGCTGTTATCGACCATATTACTATTTAAAATTGATTTTTGCCTGTACTTGCCCAAGAATTCGAGGAAGATAACCAAATCCGGTTTATAATAACTTATTTCAAAAGGACGATAGCCAACCGTAAAGTCATAATTAATTTCGTTTCCCGGTTTAAGTGAAGAAGGGGAGAATTTAATCTTATAAAGAGCACTTGCAAACCAATAAAAGGTTATAGATTCCCTGCCGCCGGTTAAACCTAAATTTAAAGCATTAATACCGCCGCTCTCATTCGATATTTCATAACTTCCTAATGCAGCAATCTCATTTTCCGCACCAGGCTCAAACTTTGTGTAAAAGCGGTATTTACTTTTAATCGCATAATTTTCCAGTTGCCATTGATTCTTCCGGTTATTAAATGGTATCTCAGCCGCGATTGTCCACGAAGAAGTTACTCCGTATTCTAATTCAAACCGGCTAACTATAAACCCCAAACCGCTGCTGATAACTATTCCCGGAGCAATCCCGCCTTGGTATAAGACATGAGGTCCGTGCCCGTATAGGGGATCGTGTGCATAAGTTTTCAAATTAAATAATAATAGGGCTAACGCCGACATAAAAATATATTTATTTAGATTTTTCATAAAGGAACAACCTCAAATCCAAGACTATTTATAATAGAGTTTCTGCGAAATAAGACATTTGAACGATTTGTCATTTCGACCGAAGGGAGAAATCTTTTAATA
>CAJXGP010000610.1 GCA_913053915.1 uncultured Ignavibacteriales bacterium
GGTTTCTTTCTAACTGCCTCCAGGCCCTCTAAAACCTGTATGCTACTTTCGTCGTAAATTTCCCCATCTGTATCAGAATTGGATATGTTGGATTTCAGCAAAGCGAGTATTTTTCCTGTCTGTACCTTATTAAGAATGGAGAGATTTTTAATATCTCCCTTTTTTGTAATAATATTTATCACCCCGCTGAAAGCATCAGGTCCATATATGCTTGAACCCTGGCCTTTTAAAATTTCAATTCGTTTAATATCATCAAGGGTTACAGGCAAGTTTAAGTTAAAATGTCCGGTTTGCGGATCATTAACTTTTATTCCATTAATTAATATCAGAGTTTCTTCAAAAGTTCCACCCCTTATTCCAATATCTCCCTGCACTCCGTTGACTCCCCTTTGCCGTAAATCAACCCCAAGTACAAACTGAAGTAAACCCTGCACACTATTTACAGGTGCCTGTTCAATTTGCTTCTGATCAATTATTATAACACTTCGCGTTAAATCGGAAAAGGAAGTTGGTATCCGGCTTGCGGTAACTACCACATCATTTAATTTATATTTGGGAGTGTTTTGTGCTAAGGATAAGGAATTAAGAGTTAAACTCAATAAGATTGAAAATAATGAGCAAATTTTAACAATCCCCTTTTGCCTAATATTATAGTAACTGACGGGCTTCATATTCATCCTTGAAGGTTTTGGAAAAATCGACTGGAAAAATAATGATTTTTTAAAAGAGAATAAATATAATGGAAAGTTTATTATGAAACATCCATGATTACAAGTAGACACATAACTGTCCCCTACTTTTTACGGGAAGGGAATGATTATATTTATGAAATGGGAATATGTATTATTGTCATTTAGATCTTTGTTTTTCCCCGTAAAGAAAACAGGAGAAAAATTTAATGATATTCTACGAAGTAAGGTAAAAAGTTATGAATGTAATGTATATTATTGAGAATAATATACATTCATACATATTTCCAACTTGCAGTTTGCCGTGCTATATTTTTGATAAGAATATTTTCTCTAAGGAATCTATCAGTTTTTCTCTAAAAATAGGTTTAGAAATAAAATCACTGAATCCGGCTGCAATAAACTTTTCCTTATCGCCAGGTAATACATAGGCTGTAACAGCAATTATTGGAATATGTTCGTAGTCCTCCATTTTATGTATAATTTTTAATGCATCCAATCCATTATATTCCCCCTGTAAATTTATATCCATAACGATAAAATCAAACTTTTCACTATCTAGTAATGGTAAAGCATCCTCAAAGCTGACGGCAAATTTTATATCTTTCAATTCTTTCATCTGAACTTTAAAAAGAATTTGAGAATCGACTTGATCTTCAATATATAAACAGGACAATGAAGGGAGATCGAGATTAACAAGCGATGTAGTTGCTTTAGCAGTGGGAGTATTATTAAATTCTCGTATTACCTCATTTTTGTTTGTATCAAAAACCATTGATTGTTTTTCTTTCGAAATATCGGCTTTAACAGGAGTTCCCTTTTCGGGCTTTTCAATATTTATAGATTCTTCCCCTTTTTTAAAATCAATTGTACCATATTTTTCCGGTTCCTCTTTTTCTTCTAAAATATTCTTTATTTCCGGCTCGTTTAATCGTTTAATATCTACCGATGGTTTCCCGACAGGATTTTCAATATCTTCTACTTCTGTTTCATACGAATATACTAAAGGGAAAATAAAACTGTAATCTGTTTTATTGTTTTCTCCTTTGATTATTTCAAATTTACCTTTCAAGATGGATAATAAAGCTTTTGAAAGTTGAAGTGTAAGATTTGAAATTCCAACATTCTTCCTAATTGAATCATCTGTTCCAAGGAATAAACCGGCGAGATAATCGACTAGATCTTTCGATGAAGAGTTATAATTATCCTTAATAGATATAATAAAAGAGTCATCATTGTATTGGTGTGCGGAAAAATATAATTTTTTCTCTTTTATTAAACGTGAAGATATTTTGACCAGCAAAAATATTAATTCCTCAAATTTTTGTTTATCGGTTTTAAAATTAAGAGAGGCGGATATCTTTCCATAGGCAAATTCAACGGTATCCGATTCTACAATATCAGTGATATT
>CAJXGP010000611.1 GCA_913053915.1 uncultured Ignavibacteriales bacterium
CGCAATAAAGCTCGTGAACTTTCTGATACGCGCGGTATTGCGCATGTCCTGATGGGTTAAAACCCAAACATCGCTCTGCAACACAAGCGAGCCTGGCGGCATCCGATAGACGCCCGCCGTTGCATCGCCCATGAAACATGGCAGGATTGCCATGCCTAAGCCTGCGCGAATAGCATTGAGGGTCGCATGCGGATCTTCAATGATCGAGCCAATCGGCGTATCGGGAAAATCGGTTTCAAAGTAAGAAAAGTTGAGAACTTGAAGCGGTCCAGAGATAGCAATATTACCTGCAGAATTCAATGCAGCAACACCGGGATGTTCCGAATCGGTTGTACAGAAGATTTTTTCGGTCATAAATTTCATCTGCTCTTCTGTAAATTCTTCAATAGCTTCAACATCTTGAATTGCTATTACAGGATTCCCTTCTACGTTAGGGTCTCTTAACGCAATTCTCTTTACACTCTCAATATCCGAGGCGTTTTTAATCATATTAAGAATTGGTACAGGAAAGAATAATCCTCCTGTTGTTTCCATTTTTTCAGCTACATTCATTGCATCAGCAACTTTCATATAACCGGTTAAAGGATTAAAATAACCTCCGCCCAACATAACAGCATTTGCTGCTGCTGCAGAAGAAACAATAATTGAAGGCAGGGTTTCAGCTTCTTTTAATAAATTTGATCTTTTTTCTTCATCTAGAACAAAAAGAGGGTTTAATTTATCAGAACCGTGTGGTTTAATCAATTTGAACTCCGTATAATAGGATTTATAATTTACTTTAAAAGTTTATTGTGCTACTTCGTGTTCCCTTTGCGTGACTTTGTGAAATGGAAAAGGGATCACAAAGTTACACCAAGTTTTTCACAAAGTACCTCAAAGTTTTAAATTCTTACGTAACTTTTAGATATCCTTTGCTTTCAAGATATTCCACAACTTTCGTTGCATTTTTATCTATATCAGCTTCTTTTGTCGTGTTAATAATCAATTCGGGGTTTAACGGCTCTTCATAAGGAGCTGAAATACCTGTAAATTCTTTAATCTCCCCTGCTCTCGCTTTTTTGTAAAGTCCTTTCGGATCCCTTTCTTCACAAGTTTCAATATCGGCATCAACAAAAACTTCAATAAATTCACCATCTTGAAGTAATTCTCTAACTTTATTTCTATCATCCCTGTACGGTGAAATAAAAGCCGTTCCAACAATAATTCCGGCATTTACAAACAATTTAGATACTTCTCCTATCCTTCTAATATTTTCGGTTCTGTCTTCGGGTGAAAAGCCAAGATTTTTATTTAACCCGTGACGAACATTATCTCCGTCAAGTATGTATGTATGAACTCCCATTTCATATAATTTTTCTTCCACTCTAACGGCAATTGAAGACTTACCGCTGCCTGAAAGTCCGGTATACCAGATACAAGCTCCTTTATGATTGTTTAATCTTTCTCTTGCTTTTTGGTTTATTTCTCCCTCGTGCCAATGCACGTTTGTAGCTTTTATTTCGGTCATTAAAATACTCCAGTTAAGTTTTGGTGATTTTAGTTATAATGTTTTATTCATAATTTAAATTCATTGTGAGACTCAGCCAACGGCTGACAAGTTTGTGTTTCCGTTGTGTTACTTAGTGACACTAAGAAACATATCACCAAGTCACACTAAGTTACCCAAAGCATGATATGGTAATTTGTACTTATAAAATGAAACTGCTCGCAATAAATCCAAAATTTTTTATAATTTCTTTATTGTAAACAAGCTCGGATCCATCTTTATTAACGAAATACCCGCCTGCACCTAATAAAATTGCGTGACCGGCAGCTGTGTCCCATTCCCAAGTAGGTCCACCTCTAAAATATAATTCCGCTTTCCCTTCTGCAATCATACAAATTTTTAATGAACTACCCTTTGATATCCTATCTTTAACTTTATATTTAGAATAAAAGAGATTTTCTTCTTCTCCGGAATGTGAGCGGCTTTGTACAACGGAAAGTTCATCATTTTTTGATTTATTACTTACATTTATTTTTTGGTTATTCTTCCAGCTACCGTATTCTTTTCCGCCGTAATAAATTTCACCGGTAACAGGAACCGTAATTATACCAAAA
>CAJXGP010000612.1 GCA_913053915.1 uncultured Ignavibacteriales bacterium
TCATTTAATGTTTAATCATTTTATTACCAGCTAATTGCGGCATGAAGTATAGGTAATGTTGTGGTGTCGTTATTCTTCTAATATTTGTTTAACTTTTTCTTTTAATATCTCTTTATCAGGTAAATATAATTGATATTCACCGATAGCCAATTTATTTGTAACACTTGCTGTTGCATATTCAACAAAGATGTCATCTTTTTCAGAAGCTAATATTATTCCAATAGTCTCATTGTCTGTTTCATTTATTACTTCCTTGTTGAAATAATTCAAATATGTTATCATCTGTCCAACATCCTTGTGCTCAACTTCATTCACTTTTAAATCAATCAGAACGAAACATTTCAGAATGTAATTGTAAAAAACCAGGTCAACGAAATTATGTTTGTTGGCTAATGTTATTTTGTATTGCCTTCCTACAAATGCAAATCCTTTTCCCAATTCTAACAAGAAATGTTGTAAATTATCTAATAATTTCTTTTCTAATTGAGTTTCTGTTAATATACTATTTTGTGAAACACCTAGAAATTCAAAAACATAAGGTTCTTTTATTAAATCGTTTTCATTTTCAGGTTTGTATCCTTTTTGTGCTAATTCAAGAATTTCATTTTTGTTTTTACTTAATGCAATTCTTTGAAATAAGCCTGTCTTTTTTTGTCTTCGTAATTCTCTGATGCTCCAATTTTCTATTATTGTTTGCTTTTCATAAAAACTTCTTTCGACATCATCTTTTATTTTCAGAAGTTCGTAATAATGAGACCAACTCAATAAGTGTGACGCTGTCACACCTTTTGGGTATTTTATATAAAATAGTCTCATATACACGACATTACTCCTGCTAAATCCTGTTCCGTGTCTTTCTGTTAAATCTTTTGATAATTTATCTAACAGTTTCTTTCCGTATTCAGCTTTAATTTTACCTTTTTGTTCAAATTCTACGATATATTTCCCAGTTTCCCAATTTGAAAGAGTAAGTTCATCATTGATTGCTTTAAAAGCTCTTCGTTTTGCTTTTACATAATTAGCACTTATTTTTTCAATAAGTTCTTTATATTCTTTATTTTCAAATAATTCTATCATTATTACTATTTCTATAAAAAGTGAGACAGTGTCACACCTTTCTGTTTCTTTTTACAAATCTACATACTTTCTTAACAATTTACACCTAATATTTTGGTTTTACTTTGTGATATTTTTTCTTGCCCCTAATGCACCACAACGTGCTGGGCTATGCTGCGTGCCGCATTTTCTTGATTAATTTTTGTGCTTACAAATATATTCATTTAATGTTTAATCATTTTATTACCTGTTAATTGCGGCATGAAGTATATTTTTTGTTAGCTACAGTATCTTTCCGTTTTATCAATATTTTCAGTCAGTTTTTTATTCGTAATTATGAAACGAAATATAATTATTCCATAAAATACTATAATGGGTAATTTCATATAATTCCAATATGGAGTATTGTTGTCATAACATAATTGCCATATTCCCATAATCATAATTCCTATTGCTAAAACTATTACCATCCAATTATCTTTCAAACCTTTGTTTAATTTATCAATTATATTTTTTAATTCACGGTTTAACTTATCAATTCCATCAAATTTAAGTTTTGAATTAATATTTTTCAAATGTCTTAATAGTTTAAGTTCATAAAGTTGTTTAGGTAGATTTAATATAAAGCTTAAACTTAAAATAGCTAATAATGCTGTTTTTTGCCATTTAAAAATTTCGTATTCAAATAATTCAGAAAGAATAGACAAGATTATAATTCCTGCACTAAAAAGTATCATAACTAAGTTCAAAATAATCATACCTTTCAGATATCTAATTCTTTTTTCAATTCCTTTTTTTGGTTCTCCTAAATTTGATTTAAAGGAAATTATAATATTTTTTCTTTCGTTCATTTGTGGTTATATTGTAGCTAACGGTTTGGCTATGCGTAGTTTGGGATTTTGAAACGATTAATTTTCAATTTACCACTAATTATATTTAGTGCTAAGAACTTCAATATTAGTGCATTACCCAAATTACGTATAGCCTTTGTTACCAACCGTAGTTTGTTGTTATCCAATCGAAATATTTAAATGTTTTCCTA
>CAJXGP010000613.1 GCA_913053915.1 uncultured Ignavibacteriales bacterium
TTAAAGAAATTGCAGGGTTGTTTTTAAGCTCACCTGTAGAAGAAGTTAAAAAAGTAGAGCTTGAAGAAATTTGGGGATAGTTGAGGCTGTTGTAAAAAAGAATTGGAAAAAACTTTTAGGCTTTAGCCTCATAAAAAGCAAATAAATTAAATAGTACTGAAGTGCATTTGAATTGGTGTTAGTATATAAAAAGCTTGGTAATGATGAACAGATAATTAACTGGCTGTAGGAATCGCTGAAATATTATACAAATAATAATGCAAAACAAAAGGTTAAAATGATTGAGGAAATGCTTCAACCCGAATTGAATTAATTAACTCTCCTTTTGCAAAACAGTCATTCTAAACAAAGTGAAGAATCTAAAAACTTAAATTATTGTAATTTGAAGATATTTTCCTTTGCCTTTCTCCCGTAGAAGGACTCAACACGATTACTTCCAGGATTATGTAACATAACTAATTTACTACTTCCATTTTGATATCTATACCAACTACTTACTAACTGCATTTTGCATACCATTTAATTACGATTCAATCTTCCTTCTCAAAACTATTCCATTCAGGTAATAATGTTTTATCCCTTTTATTTATCTGAATATAGTAATAAATAACTCCAACTTAAGTTGAATTATTCAAATAAATAGTTGAAGTTTAAAGAAAGAATAAACCGGGTATAAAAATGATTGAATCATTACTTTTACAGACAATTGAGCTAATACTAAAATTCTCTATAAGAAAAGTTGAGCGAAATCAAAAAGTTATTCGCATTCTTAAAGCTTTGGGACTTGACAAGCTGAGGGATGATTTTGATTCTATATATGCTCGTACTTTAGTCGAATATGGCGTAGATAATAAATCTAAAAAATTGCTACAAATTTTTTCGGAAAAAAAAGTAATTACTGCATTCAAGGAACAATTATATAATAAAGATAATGAGGGTGAGTTTAAGAAAAAAGTTGAGGCATTTCTTCAATTAGGAATGGCATACAAAACTATTAAAAATTTAGATGAAGAAATCGATCAATTTAAAAGTAAGTTTAATGAATTTACAAATACAACCCGAACGCCTAAAGAGTTGGAAATGTTCAATAAGATTATGGCTCTAGAGCTGAGCAATATCGAACGCACTTTTGATTACCAGGTAGAACAGTATATTAATAGAATTGGGGATGAACTGCATAAAGAACTAACAGAAAAAACAAAATACATTGATTTAATTGGGGAAGTAAGAAAAGAAAGGAAAGATTTAATAGAACATAGCGAAAGTGAAATTAAGAAATCAAAGACAGAAAGAAATGTACGTGTATATAAATCCTACAATGTAGAAGAAAAGTATGAAGAAATTAAATATGATCCGATAGATACTTTTATTACCCCATGGTTAAATAATGATAATAAAAACTTTTTATTGCTCCTGGGTGAATATGGTACGGGGAAGACAACTCTTTGCAAACATATTGTATGTGAGTTGATTAAAAACTTATTAGAGTCTAGAGAAACAAATAATATTTATGATGAAAAATTTAGAATTCCTATCCTTTTCAACCTTCGAAATTTTAAGCAGGAATTAATTGACGATTTTGTTATTTCACAACTTAGCACCTCGCAACGACACCGGCGATTCGCACGGTTGCATTCGCCCTTTCCGGCTTTATACCGTGGGGATGCCGCAGCCGGCGATTATGATAAGGATGGTGATGAAGATATTGTAATGACAGGTCTCAACAAGTCCGGCCAGCCTGTGATGCAACTTTACCGGAATGATGGTCACCGGCATTTTACACTTGTTCCCCAGGCGTTCACACCGCTATCCGAAGGCTCGGTTGAATGGGGCGATTTTGACCATGATGGCGACCCCGATATTCTGGTTACCGGCAAACGATATGATAACAAATTGGTTACGACTATCTACCGGAATGATAACGGCATCTTTACCAAATATCCCATTCAGGTACCAGGCGTTTATAACGGTGTTGCACGCTGGGGCGATTTCGACCACAATGGCGATCTGGATATTCTTATTACCGGCAACAATGGTAACGGGCCGTTTACAGCTATCTACAAAAATGAAAACGGAAAATACTATCCGCTAAAGC
>CAJXGP010000614.1 GCA_913053915.1 uncultured Ignavibacteriales bacterium
CATTATTTGATGATAAACAAAAAAAGTTTATTGATGACATTGTACTTATTGTATATGTTATTACGATATTATCAGACGATAAAACTTACTGTGTCATAGACTATGATGGATATATTGATAATTTTATCATTATAGAAGAGTACCATCATAAAAAACAATATGAACCAATCAACTTAAAAGCAGAAAGAAATAACGAATGGCAGCAAGAATATTTTATTATTTATAATTCTTACGTGTTGGAAAAATAATTTAGTCCGGGCTTATTTATAAATGAAAAATATTCTTTCCGGTTATTTTAATTTTTCTTTCCAAAATCCAATAGTATCTTTAACCATTTCCGGATTGGGTGATCCGTAAGTCTTTTTCCTTTGAAGTGCGGTTTCAATTTTCAGGCATTGTAATGCATCTTCATCAAAAATAGGATCAATTTCTTTAAGAAAATCGAGCGATATATCCGAAAAATTTTTATTTTTTTCTTCTAGCTTTTTAACAATTCTACCTACGATAAAATGAGCATCTCTAAAAGGGATACCTTTCATTACCAACCATTCTGCAAGATCAGTAGCAAGGGAAAAATCACCATTTAATTCATTCAAAAATCTCGTTGTGTTAAAGGAAGCGGTCTTTAGCATTTCACTCATTATCTGCAATGAATCCACAAAAATGAAAAACGAGTCGAAAAGAAGTTTTTTATCCTCCTGCAAATCCCGGTTATAACTTAAAGGTAAA
Organism: uncultured Ignavibacteriales bacterium; assembly: GCA_913053915.1. The sequence goes on from CAJXGP010000614.1 coordinate 730, forward strand.
GCTTTCATAGTGGTTGCCATTGCTAAATAATTGCCGAAAACTCTGCCGGTTTTACCCCGAATTAGTTCGGCTAAATCAGGATTTTTCTTTTGGGGCATAAGAGATGAGCCTGTGGAATATTTATCGCTGAGCTTAATGAAATTCCATTCAAAAGAGGACCAAATAACAATTTCTTCCGAAAGGCGGCTTAAATGTAACATTCCAATTACGCATGAATTTAGGAAATCCAGGATAAAATCTCTGTTGGATACGGTATCTAATGCATTACGAGTGGGTTCGACGAAACCAAGTTTAGAGCTTGTAAATTGCCGATCTAAAGGGATAGTTGATCCGGCTAAAGCGCCGGCACCAAGAGGGGATTGACTGATTGTACCTTTGAGAAAATAAAATCTTTCTCTATCTCTGTACATCATCTCAACATACGCTAATAAATGATAAGCCAGGGAAATTGGTTGTGCTCTCTGCAGATGAGTATAGCCCGGCATGATAGTATCAATATTATCCGATGCTATATCAATTAAAGTTAATTGAAGATTTTTAATTTTATCATCGGATAAAACGATCGCTTTTCTCAGCCATAAGTAAATATCGGTAACTATCTGATCATTACGACTTCTACCGGTGTGCAATTTACCGGCGGCTTTTCCGATTAATTCAAATAATCGATTTTCAATTGCTGAATGAATATCTTCAAATTTACTCTGATCCGGGTTCCATTTACCTTCCTTCCAATCAGATTTTATTTGATCCAATCCACCGGTAATTTGTTCCAACTCTTCTTGAGAGATTATTCCAATCTTATTGAGCATTTCAGCATGTGCAATACTTCCTTCAATATCTTCGGAGGTCAGGTTGATATCGATTTCCAAAGACGACGAAAATTTGAAAGCATTGCCGGCCGGCGAATCTTTGAAACGTCCACCCCACAACATTAAGCAAAAACCTCATTCTTTTTAGAATTAAGTACTTTCGAACGTGTCTTATACGGAAGTCCGTATATTTTTATAAAGCCGTCGGATGCTTTACGGTCGAATGTATCTTCAATTGTATAAGTTGCCAATTCTTTACTGTATAGGCTAAAATCAGATGACCTGGCAAGAGTTTTAATGGTTCCTTTGAATAATTCAAGTTTTACTTTGCCGGTTAAATTTTCTTGAGTCGAATCAACAAAAGCTGTTAAAGATTCAAAGAGTGGAGAATACCATAAGCCGTCATAAATCAAATTGGCATATTTTATAGACACCTCTTGTTTAAATCTGAACGTCTCTTTATCGAGAATCAATCTTTCAAGTTCCAAATGTGCGGTATGTAAAATTGTTGCAGCAGGTGCTTCATAGATTTCCCTAGATTTTATTCCTACCACTC
>CAJXGP010000615.1 GCA_913053915.1 uncultured Ignavibacteriales bacterium
CATTGAAAGCCGATTTAAGTAGCCGGATAGCCATTGGACTGTGCTGTAAAATCCGTCTTGCCCAAGCAATACTTTCGTCTTCCAGATCGGCTAGAGGTACTACTTTATTTACCAACCCCATATCGAGGGCTTCTTGCGCATTATATTGCAAACATAAATACCAAATTTCGCGTGCCTTCTTTTGTCCTACACATCTCGCTAAATAACCGGCCCCAAAACCACCGTCGAAGCTGCCTACTTTTGGTCCGGTTTGCCCGAATACAGCATTATCGGCGGCAATTGTTAGATCACAAACAACGTGCAAAACATGTCCACCGCCTATCGCATATCCTGCAACAACGGCAATTACCGGCTTCGGGATACTTCTAATTAATTTTTGAAGATCCAGCACATTAAGACGAGGTACACCATCGGCTCCAACGTAGCCTTTATCTCCACGAATTCGTTGGTCACCGCCTGAGCAAAAGGCATATTTCCCGTCCTTTGACGGTCCTTTCCCGGTTAATAATATAACACCTATTGATTGATCTTCTCTTGCGTCGGAAAATGCATCATACATTTCCATAACTGTTTCGGGACGAAATGCATTTCTTACTTCAGGACGATTAATAGTAATTTTGGCTATCCCTTCCATCTTTTCATATAGAATGTCCTGATAATTTTTTGCTTTTATCCAATTATAACTCATTTTAGTTCCTTAATTTTTTTTTTCGTAATATTAAAAATATCAAAAAGCTAAGGAAATAAGAATTTATTTAGAAAGAAATTTATCATATTTATAAATTCTTGTGGTTTTTCAAGATGAGTATTATGACCTGCATTTTTGATTATCTTGTGTTCGGCGGACGGAAATTTAGAAACCAATTCGTGATTTATCGAAGTAAATTTTGTATCCAATTCTCCGGTAATTAGAAAGGCTTTTGACTTAATTAAACTTAGTTTATCCATTAATTGAGGCATTTTACCGGTGCTGAAACCTCTTAAAATATTTGCTAAACCTACAGGATTGTTTTTCAATTTATTTGCTCTTAAAGAGTTTAGTTTATCCTCCGATAGATATTTTTGAGTTTTGAAAAGCTCCCGGCTCATCCAATAATCGACGAATTTTTCCATTGGCTGTGATTCTATAAAACCGGCTAATAAATTATCTGCATTTATTCTTTTATTTCGCAGATTTATATCATCGATACCTGCTGAGGCACTCTCGATAATTAATCCACCGACAAGTTCCGGATATTTTACTGCGAAGGATAATGCCGCTCTTCCTCCCATCGAATAGCCGATCAGAATTATCTTATTAGACGTTAGTTTACTAATAATAATTTTCAATTGATTTACTATTGAATTAGTTTCATAATACGATATAAGGGGCGGAGAACCGGATTTGCCGTGACCGATTAAATCAATTGTATATACCTTAAATTCAGGAGCTATGCGAGGTATGAGCAAATCCCAATCTCTACCTGAACCGGTAAAGCCGTGTAATAAAATAATTGGTGAATTTTTAGAAATATTTTGCCGGTTGTATCTCTCTATGTAAAATTTTATACCTGTAACTTCGATTAGCATATCGTTTCGCATTGAACTAACTTATATATTTAAACTATTCAATAAAATTAAACATATTGATAATAATTATATAAAGAAACATCATTGAAAACAACTTTCAGCTCGACGATAAATTTAACGGGTATAACAAACTCTATTTTTTTCACGTTTTTTTGTAAAGGATTTTTATATCCTTTTATCTGCCCGTCGTTTTTTTTAAGCGGGACTTTTTACTTATTTAATAGGTTATGCATTCTTGAAACATTAAGCTATTTATCTAACTCTAAAGCTTTCTTGAGTGTATCATAATTTTTTCTAAGTTCTTCTCGTGGTTTTATTCCATATTTTATGGCTGATTCATATTGCTGAATATATAAGTCATTTAATGAAAAATTAGAAATTAACTTCAACTTAATATAAAGTTTTATTTCTTTCCTTCGCTCAAGATAATTTAATTCAAAATAGTTTATGGCATTATCATATTCATACAATTGGACATAGACATAAAATATTGTTTGAGCTAAAATATTTAACTTATCTTT
>CAJXGP010000616.1 GCA_913053915.1 uncultured Ignavibacteriales bacterium
TTGTTTATCTTATTTTTATCTTTTAATTCCAATTCGGCTACGGTTTTATTAAACCCGGCGGGTATAAATAATGGGGCATATCCGAATCCATTTTCACCTCGCGGTTTCATGATTATTTTTCCGTTCATCTCACCTGACGCCTTGATAAACTTATGCTTATCATAATATACTGCACAACAAACAAATTTTGCCAAATGAGGTTCGGGATAAGGTATCAACTCATTTATTAATTTAGAATTATTTTCATAACCGGTGGCAAATTCGCCTGAATATCTAGCAGAAAAAATACCGGGTCTTCCATTCAATTGATCGACCATCAAACCTGAGTCATCCCCAATTGCAGGAAAACCGAAATAATTAAAAGCTTTTTTAGCCTTTATTCCGGCATTTTCTTCGAAAGTTTTACCGTTTTCAATGATTTCAAGATCATCTTCAAAATCAAGCAATGAGGAAATAATTAAGCCGGGATCATTTAGAATTTCCCGGACTTCCTTTATTTTACCTTCGTTTTTAGAAGCAAAAATTATTCTTCCCATGTGGTGACTTTACCTGCTTTTATTTTATAAACCATATTTATCAATACTCCAATTGAAGTCATACTGTTTAACGCCGAAAAAACTATATTTTTTAAATAAATTGAATATAACATTAACACAAAATTATCTTCATAAAACAATACATAAAATATAAATAGAATAATCCGGCATTGCATTAACAAGTAACAATATAAGATTATAATAATAGAGTTTCTGCAAAATAAGACATTAGCACGATTTGTCATTTCGACCGAAGGAAGAAATCCCTTAATATGTGCAATAATCAAAAGATTTCTCACCCAAAAAACGGGTTCGAAATGACGGAACTCTTATTTTGCAGAAGCTCTAATAATTATTATGATTTATTTTTATGAATTAATTAAAATGACGTGTAAAACTACTCAAACTTTTTATAGTTGAATATCTAAAAAACGATATTTGTTAAGCCCCGATGTTACTAAAACTGTTGATTACAATATTTATTTCCTCCGCTAATTCAGGGTGTGATACTTCAAATTTAAGATATGAGTCTTTTAGCCTTTCGAGCAAATTTTGATTTTCCGCTTCAGTAGAAGCTTCGGCTCGTTCAAGCAATTCATAAATATCAGACACTATCTTATGGAGTATTTTCCTTGATTCATCATCAATTTTATTCGCATTTTTTAATTCTGAATGTAAATTTTCTAATGAATCGCGTAAATATTGCTCCTTCATACGGATATCTCCTATTTTAGTTTTTTATTATTTTTTATACAGATCATGATCTTATTTCTTTTTGATAAAGAATCATAGAGTTAAAATTAATAAATTTTATCTAATTAATTATGTATAATTATATTTTATAATAATTAATTTAATATGATTAGATAATCTTTAGTGATACCAATCAATACTGTGACTATATTAACTTAAACTTATGAAGCGAAAATTTAGTTTGTCTGTATAAATGTTAAGAAATTTTAATTTAGTGAAACTATAGAATAAAATAATTCCATCAAAAAGAAAGTGAAAAATTGTTCTGATGTATTTTTTATTTTGATATATGCACCGGATATTTCAGCAAATATTTAAATTTGAAGGATATTATTATGAAGTTGTATGAGTTTACCAAAAGGTATTTTTCTTGTGAAAAAGCTTTGATTATTGTTAATATCACAATTCGAAAATTTGGGAATAACCTTTTAGATAAGTCTCACACATAAAAATAAAGTTAAATAAAAAGATAATCTATTAAAGAAATAGGATTATACAGAAGCAACTAATAATAAAAGAGTTGAATAAATTAGATCTCAGAAAATAGGTTTATCCAAAAAAGTCGATATGAAAATTTAAGTTTTAACTAAACTATTAGAATGTAAAAGGATGAGAATGTCATGAATAATCTATATCCAATTAAAATGAAACATTTAATCATTTTAGTAATCATAGTTCAGACATTTTTACTCGTAAACTTCCACTCATTAATTTTGGCAATAAAGTATCTATAATCTCTTTCTTTTCGAGAGCATCTTTTATTTGCGTAACATTACTAGAAGA
>CAJXGP010000617.1 GCA_913053915.1 uncultured Ignavibacteriales bacterium
TAATGAAAAAAGAAAAATAATTATAAAAACATTTACTTTGGCTAAGTGCTAAACTGATGAGTAACGGCTTTGTGGGATTGACGGCGTTAGTATTCGCACTTTTTATTGAATTTATACTTTAAAAATAATAACTAATTTTCTTTTTCAAATTTTAGATTTCCATCTGTATTTAGAGCAACACGGATTTGATCACCGTGACCAAACGTTTCCATCAACAACTGTTGTGATAATGGATTAATAAGGTACTTTTGAATCGTTCTTTTTAATGGACGTGCACCGAAAGTAACGTCATAACCTATCTGTGCAAGCCAATCTTTAGCTTCACCGGAAACATTTAATTTAATTTCCTTATTCAAAAGCATTTTTTTTACATGCTCTAGTTGGATATCTACTATCTTTCTTATCTCCGACTTTGTTAACGGTTTGAATAATACAACTTCATCAATACGATTTAGAAATTCCGGCCTGATTGTTTTTCGTAATAATTCTATTAATTGATATTTTAAATTGCCCATAACATCTTCTAAATTATCTTCGGAAACATGCTCAAGTTTTTCTTGAATAATATATGAACCTAGATTAGACGTCATTATTATAATTGTATTTTTAAAATTAACCGTTCTTCCTTGGTTATCCGTTAACCGCCCATCATCGAGTACTTGCAGCAAGATATTAAATACATCGGAGTGGGCTTTTTCAATTTCATCGAGCAATACAACTGAATATGGTCTTCTACGAACCGCTTCAGTTAATTGCCCACCTTCTTCATAACCCACATATCCCGGCGGAGCGCCGACTAAACGGGAAACCGAGAATTTTTCCATATATTCGGACATATCGATTCTTACCATTGCATGTTCATCGTCAAACAAATATTCGGCTAATGCTCTAGCCAATTCTGTTTTACCGACACCGGTTGTTCCAAGAAAAATAAACGAGCCAATCGGTCGATTAACATCCTGTAATCCTGTTCGTGATCTTCTTATTGCATTTGCAACTGCATAAACTGCATCATCCTGACCAACTATACGTTTATGTAATTCCTCTTCCAGTCGAATTAACTTACTCCTTTCACTTTCCAACATTTTACTAACAGGAATTCTCGTCCATTTTGCAACAACTTCGGCAATATCCTCAGCATCTACCTCTTCTTTCAACATTTTTTTATTTTTTTGAACTTCCGATAGTTGTTCCGTTACAATTTTAAGTTGTTTTTCAAGCTCAACTATTTTACCATATCGCAGCTCCGCAACTTTTCCCAAATCACCTTCGCGTTCATATTTTTCGGCTAATGTTTTTGTGTTATCTATATCGCTTTTCATTTGTCGAATTTTCTGAATTTTTCCCTTTTCAAGATTCCAATGCATCCGGAATTTATTTCTTTCCTCCTCCAGTTCAACTAATTCCTTATTCAATTCACTCAACCTTTTTACAGATGCTCCATCCTTCTCTCTTTTCAAAGCTTCCCGTTCAATCTCAAGCTGCTTGATTTTTCTTTCAACATTATCCAATTCTTCAGGCATAGAATCTATTTCGATTCTAATTTTAGATGCTGCCTCATCTATTAAATCAATTGCTTTATCCGGCAAAAATCTATCCGTAATATATCTGTTTGAAAGTTGTGCAGCCGCAACTATTGCAGCGTCTGTTATTCGCACACCGTGGTGTACTTCATATCTTTCTTTCAATCCTCTTAAAATAGAAATTGTGTCCTCTTCAGAAGGTTCGCTCACGTAAACCGGTTGAAATCTTCTTTCCAAAGCAGCATCTTTTTCGATATGTTTTTTATACTCATCCAAAGTAGTTGCACCGATAGCGTGCAATTCACCTCTGGCTAAAGCCGGTTTTAGAATATTTGCCGCATCTATTGAACCTTGGGCAGAACCGGCACCTATTAAAGTATGAAGTTCATCTATAAATAATATTATTTCACCGTTTGACTCTTGAACTTCTTTAAGAACAGCTTTCATTCTTTCTTCGAACTGTCCCCGGAATTGTGTACCGGCAACCAACGTCCCCATATCGAGAGCAACAATTCTCTTTGTTTTTAAATTCCCAGGTATATCGCCGGT
>CAJXGP010000618.1 GCA_913053915.1 uncultured Ignavibacteriales bacterium
TAATCAAAATCTCGCTGATATTAATAGACTTGAAACAGAAATGCAACGGTTTCAGGAAAAATATGGAATAATTTCGGTTTGGGAATTAATCTGAATAATATTATCTTTGTTGCCAGCTCAAACTACTGAAAAATGATTGATACACTAATAATTAAGAATTTCAAAAGCTTAAAAAACGTAAGGTTTGATTTGCAAAAAATCAACCTGTTTATCGGCCCTAACAATTCCGGGAAGACGAATGTTTTCAAAGCTTTGGAATATCTTTTCAACAGTGTTTTATCAGACAAAGTTCCTATTACACCTGATAACTTAAGGCGCAATTACTTTGATTTTGGCAACGAAAATTCAACTGTTTTTAAAGAACCTGTTTCTTTCACTTTCTGCAAAAAAAAGGAAAAGTCCTTAGAATATTATATTGTTGAATTTTGGGGATTAAATGAGAACAACAAAATTATTAAACGTGAATTTATCGGTGAAACAACAAAAGAATTGCCTGATGATTTCACTATTGGTAATTGGAAAAATTCAGAGGACTTGATATTATCTTTTACCGTCCAAATTTTTTATTCCCAAGGTATTGAATTTGACACCTTGTCCCATATTTTGTTTAGCAGTAACTATTCTTTAATAATATTTCAGGATAAATTTGCAACTATTGCAACAGCCTCTGAAGAAACAAAAAGCAAATTAAGTTTATTTAACTTGAAACAGATTGATTTGGAAATCGCTCATATTCTGAGCAGTAGTTCTCAAAATATTCGTATATACAGCCCCGATCCTAACCAAATCAAAAAACCCGGATTGTTGGGAACGGAGGATTTTGTGAATTCAGATGCTTCCAATCTGGTTTCTTTTTTTGACAACATGGGTGATTCCAAACCTGAAATATTTGACGCTATTAAAAAGGATTTAACCGAATGCCTGTCAGAAATCAAAGATATACGTTTTAAGAAAATTATAATCAACAACGTGATATCAAAGCAAATTGTGCTTTACGATATTTACGGCAGGGGATTTATGGCCGATGAGGTTTCGGAAGGAACTTTATATTTTATGGCTTTACTTGCCATTATTCATCAGCCTTCACCTCCGAAATTATTAATGATTGAAGAGCCGGAGAAAGGAATTCATCCGAGAAGATTACACGAAGTGATGAATTTTATTTTTGATTTGGCTGACAAAAAAGACACTCAAATTATTATGACTTCTCACAGCCCGCAGGTAGTCAACGAATTTGAAGATTTCCCCGAGTCGGTATTTGTGTTTGATAATGAAAAGGGAGAAACCGACGTGAGAAACCTGTTGAAAGATGTTATTGAACCTTCTGATAAAAAATCACTGGAAACCGATTTCCCCAAAATTGATTATACCCAATCACTCGGCGAACATTGGATATACGGTTTTTTGGGAGGAGTGCCGAAATGAGCAGATTGAATTATAGCATACTGTGTGAAGACAAAGCACATTTTACTTTTATTACAACCTTTCTAAAATCATTTGCTAAAAAACATCATTTACAAATAAAATATAATGAGGATTTCTTTTTAAGATTTAAAGCTTCTAATTCAAAAGAGGTTTTAAAGAAATTTTCAGCAGCTGCTATAATTGGTTTTAGAGATTACCAACTTGATTTATTAGTAATTGGTATTGATTACGACGATCGGGACAGGGATAATTTTAATAGTGAAATATCGAAACTTTATATTCAACTTGATGAGCGGTTTACGGATAAAAGTGTTATAATGTTTCCGGTTCAGGCTATTGAACACTGGCTGCTTTATATCCAATATCATCTTTCTAACCCAACGTTAACTAAGAATATTTCATTCGAGCAAATATCAAGAAAGGAAGCCAAAGTTAAAATTTATGGCAAAAAGTATTCGCGAAATAATCAGGCATTAATTAAGTCTTTAATTGACAAGCTTGAAGTGAATTGGCTTATCAGCCGTTCGGAAAGTTTCAAAAGATTTTATGCGGATCTGAAAAATAAATTAATCAGATAAAAATTAAAAATAATGAAAGAAGCCATTACCCGTACCGATTTCCAATTTCCCAAGCAGAAAAATGTTTA
>CAJXGP010000619.1 GCA_913053915.1 uncultured Ignavibacteriales bacterium
AATTTATAATTAAAATTGAAATACCCTCAGGATATTATTGAGCATTAAAAGAAATATTATTGTTGTGAGTATAATAAATTTAGTTGTTATTCTATTTAAATCTCTCCTTAAGTTTTGAAACATATCTTCTACTAATTTGAAAAGATCGCTTAATATTTTTTAGATATACTTGATAAGAAGAATTAAACCACTTTTCGATTTTTTCTATATATTCTAAATTAATTATTGTCGATCTGTGGATTCTTACAAAGTATTTTGAAGTAAGTCTATTTTCCCATTCAATCATCGGTTTAAGTACTAAAAATTTTTTCCCGTCACTTAGATAAATATATGAATAGTCTTTTTCGGCGGTTATGCATTCAATAAGACTAATTTTAATGAAACGGGGAGCTCCGTCGACCGATAAAAAGAGGCGATCATCATATTCCAGAATTTTCTTTTCCTGAAGAGTATCAGCTCCAGATTCATTCTCCGTTTCAGAATCATCATAATCATTCTCCAAATCTTTGTCTACCGCCTTATATTTGGCTAATGAATTATCATTTTGCCAATTCATTTCAACAACTTCTTTTTTGTTTTCCGTTTGTTCCAACAAGCGTGAAACTGTTTTGGCTAAGCGTTCTTGCTTCACAGGTTTCTTTAAATAATCGAAAGCATTTAATTCGAACGCACGCAATGCAAATGCATCGTCGGCAGAAACGAAAATGACTTTTGCTTCCGTAGAAAGTTTCTCCATTAAATCAAAACCATTTGATTTGTTGATATGGATATCGAGGAAAACACTATCCGGTTTTTTAGTATTTATTAAATCCAACGCTTTTGCAATGCTCTCTGCCTCACCAATAATTTTAATAGACGAAAATTTTTTCAACATCAAAGTCAATAATTTACGCGAGGCTTCGTCGTCATCTACAATTATAGCATTTAGCTTATTATTATTTTTATTGATACCTCTCATCTGCTCATTTTACCTTTAATCTGTTTTTGAGATAATTCTACAATTACCGTTCCAAAAAATTATTGAGTGAATTAATTATATGGAATTATTTAATTTCCGCTTAATTTTATAACTATTGTAATAATTGTTATAGATTATAAAGGATTTTTTAGGTAGTGGAAAGTTTGAAAGTGAGATAATAATTTCATTGTGTCCAGAAATGAAACACTAATGAGTCCATTCTAAAAAGCTCAATAAGATCATTCTGATGAAACGAGGCGACTGAAGAATCTCTTATTCTACAATTGATTAGAGATTCTTCGTTTCACTTTGAATGACAAGCTCCAACTTAAATCAAAGAATTTAATATAATAAGGTTTTTCCAAAATTATCTTTTCGAGCGAATTAGAAAAATTTTTTACATAATATGGAACTACTCCTTCCGGTTATGGGGAGAGGTGAGTGCAACGGGAAGTTTCTACTTTCTGTTAAAATGAGATCGTTAAGTAGTAATTCCGTGTCCGGCAGAATATTTTGTACGAGGAATTGAAATTGGTAATTTTCCATTTAATTTAATTTCGCCCGAGATAGCTTTCATCATTGCAATTTGGGAAACAGGTGAATCGCCATAAGCGCAAAGATATGTTACGGAAGCGGGAATCAACGAAAGTAAATATGGATTACCTAGGCTCAAAACAACCGCCGGAATTTTTAATCTTAAAATCTTTTTGATAAAATTAAGTTTATCTATCGATAATCCAACGGTTCCCCGGTATGCTTTAACTTTAATAAATAAAGGAAGTAAAATTAAATCGGAAGCTTTTGCAATTTCAAATGCTTTATAAAAGTCTTTTTCAATGCTTCTATCATTTATCGCAAAATGTTTTACCTCAAAAAAATTATTATCCGACAGTTTATGAAATAACACTCACTCACAATGGTCATAAACTCGTTGTTGAAAGTCTTTGTCTGGAAATGACCGACGTTACTTTGATTAAAGCCATTAAATGCGCAATGTCATCGTTGAAATCACTCGGTCTGGAAGGATCAATTCAATACGATTCATATAAAGAACGCAGTCTGATTCCAGAAATTTAACTGCATTAACAATTTGTTTTCAAGAAAA
>CAJXGP010000620.1 GCA_913053915.1 uncultured Ignavibacteriales bacterium
AAAAGGCGTTTGAATCCTCGGCGGTGGAAAAACCGGCGTACTGGCGGATAGTCCATGGCCGGGTTACATACATGGTGGAATATGGCCCCCGAAGAAATGGCGGAATGCCGGCGGCAAAATCCAAATGCTCCAGGCCATCGAGGTCTTTTGCTGTGTAAAGTTCTTTCACTTCGATTTTTTCGGCTGGTTTCCAAACAGGAACGGTCTGCTCTGCACCTTTTTGTTGCGGTTGTGTGGGTGTTTGAAAAATATTTACAGCATGAAAGTCCGGTTTCATATTTTGTGTTTTGTGGATTTAACGATAGGATAAGTGGCATTCCAAATGTGCATCATTATCAGATATCAACAAGGATGATGTACTCGAAATGAATTCATGCAACAACTTATTGATAAACAACACTCCTGCCTTTCCTCTCCTTTTTATTTTATTTTTTTGTCAATTTTTGTTTTATAGGCATAATTATTCGTTTCGTAACAAATCCGGCCTAATAAAATGGCAGGATTTATTTGATAAGCATTACCCATTTCAATCAATTTATCATCATTAAGCGGTAAATAATTCGTATTTATTTCTTCCCAAATGTTATCGGGAATTAATTTTTCCTGTGCAAAACGGTCCGCTTCTTTTTCCAATTTACCAGTACGTTTGTCAGACGAAAAATCAACAAACCGAGCCTCTTTATTATTTTGCAAATGTAATTCGATATGACCTATTTCGTGTAACAACGTAAAAGCAAAATTATCTATTCGGCTATATCTTAAAGTTAAAGCAACGGCAGGATTGTTTCCGGACCAAAATGAAAAACCATCAACGGGTGTTTTTTCCAATTTTTCTATGGTGATAAACTTAATTCCGTATTGGTTTAACAATTTTTTAACTCCCTCAACAGTATGGTTGTTTTCATGGAATACTTTATTTAGATCCACGCATAATTGCGGAATGTTATCAATGTTGAACGTGTTGGTTTTTTGTCTTTTTGCTTCATAATAAGCCAAAGAACTCCAGGCAAACATATTTTTTTCGTCAATCTTCAGCTTATCCGACTTCCTGTAAAGAGCCCATTTGTTTTTGGCCGCATTGGATATTAATTCATCAATGGTTTGAGCCGAATAAATATCTTTAATGGTTTCGATATCACTATCCAGATTATCTGTAAGATATTTATGTTTACGAAAATATTTAACAGGAACATATTCTTTTACAATACCCCAAAGTTCAATATTTCTGAGGCGTTTTATATTTTTTTCTTTCACCCGGGCCTTGTCAATCTCATATTGCGACTGAAATCTCATCCAGTAGTCTGCCGAAATGCCAAGCGTTTTTTCCAAAAGTATGGCTATATCTGCTGTAACAGGTCTTTTCCCCTTAATGATTTCATTTAAAAATGAAGCTTTAACTCCAATCTCTCTGGCTAAATTTTTTTGGTTAATATCGCTTCGTGCCTCAAGCTCATCTTTTATTAAAACTCCCGGGGGGGTTGCTTTAAACGGGATATTGTTCATTGTTGTCATAATTTATTGTGTTATTACTTGTAGTGTGTGCTCAACTCAATTATTGAGCAGATAGTTATGTAATCAGGTCCTTCACCTTCCTTTACCGTTCGAAATTCTACGCGATACTTTTGATCAATCCGTACCGACTCAAGTCCTTTCTTATCTCCAACCAGTTTTTCATAATGCAAGCTTTTTATGGGAAACAAATCTTCAATTCTATTAGCAACCTTTAATTTATCTATGGTATTCTTGTATTTTATAATCACAACCTTTTGAAAACGATATTTCTTGTTTTTTGCTTTTCCATCCACATAAAGCTGTTTCAAATATTCTTTTTCAAAAATGATTTTTCAGCCTTGAATTGTTTGAGTAATTTTTTTGCATTTTTTATAGCGTCTCCTCCTCTGTTTTTAATTAGTTCAATTAGCGGATACACACTTTCAACTTTATCGTATTTGTATTTTTTATTATCTGTTAATTTTCTAAAATTTTCTGTTATTTTTTTATTATAATCATTTCTCACTATTACGGAATCCATAAAATTGAAATGCAACAAAAACCATAACT
>CAJXGP010000621.1 GCA_913053915.1 uncultured Ignavibacteriales bacterium
TATAACACCAAGAAATTTTAAATCGAGGAATCCTTTTATCACTCCACTAATAATTACTCCATCTCCTACCGGAACAAATACATAATCTATGTTTTCACCGGTTAGTTGCGATGTCATCTCAAATGAAACGGTTTTTTTCCCTTCTATTGTTAAAGGATTATATGCAGTATTTCTATTGAGATAACCTTTTATACTAGAAAATTGTAATGATAAATCAAATGCTTTATCATAATCACCTTTAATTGGAATAAGGGTAGCACCATATTGCAAACATTGAACCAACTTTGCTTTAGGTGCATTTTCAGGCATAAATATAAATATCTTTTGATCGGCTGCTGCACCTATTCCTGCCATTGATGAAGCAGCGTTGCCGGTTGAAGCAACGACAATTTCTAAAATATCATTCTTTTTTGCAAATGCCGAAACTAAGAAGGACGCACGATCTTTCAAAGAACCGGTAGGATTTGTGCCTTCAAACTTGAGATAGAGATTATCAAATCCAATTTCATTCTGAATGTTAATTGCTTGTATAAGAGGAGTGCCTCCGACTGGAATTTTAGGATAGAAGTTTCGTTGAACAGGGAGGTAATCAAATATATCAAAAGTTCCAAATAATTCTCGTGAATTTTTATAAATATCCGGCAATTTAACTTTAAGAACACCTTTTAGCGGTTTCCCTTCTAAAGACTCCTCTTTACAATGAGGACACAACATAATATCTTTATTGATATCAAATGTCCGCTCGCAAGTCTCACATATATATTTGAACAATTCCTTCATAATCTCCTTTTATATATTACATAGTTAATGCCATGATTGATTTAGCAGTATGCAGTCTATTTTCAGCCTCATCGTAAACAATAGAAATTTTCGGGTTATCTATAATTTCATCGGTTACTTCATTACCCCTATCTGCCGGTAAAGCATGCATCAATTTTACTTTTTCGTCGGCAAGTTTTATCCTATGTTCATCGCAAATCCAACTCTTATATTTTTCTAAATTCACTTTCATTTCTCTCTTGCATTTTTCTTCGTTCGATAGATATTCATCCACATCATAAAATCCAAAACCTCCCCAATTTTTAGGAATAACAACTTCAGCCCCCTCAAATGCTTCATCCATATTATTTGTAAATTTAATACTTCCGCCGCCTTGTTGAGCATTTTGGTAAGCTTTATAAATAATATCTTTATTTAGAGGAAATTCTTTCGGATGCGCAACCGTAACATCAATTCCGTATCTTGAAAATAAAAGTAATTGAGTATGAGGAACCGACAGTGGTTTTGAATGAGTGTTTGCATAAGCCCATGAAATAGTAACCTTCAAGCCTTTTGTATTTTTTCCAAAATACTCGAAGATTGTCATTAAATCGGCAATTCCCTGAAAAGGATGGTAAATATCATCTTGCAATGACATAACAGGCTTTGTTGCATATTTAGCCATTTCATTCAAATATTTATTGCCGACACCATATAAACAATTTCTACTTGCAATACCATGCCCCATCCTTGATAAAATTATAGCTGTATCTTTTGCCGACTCACCGTGCGAGAGTTGTATCTTATCAGATGTTAAATCATGAGCATGACCACCAAGTTGTGTCATCCCGGCTTCCATTGAATTACGGGTTCTGGTAGATTGTTCGAAAAAAATCATGAACAATGTTTTGTCGGGAAGATATCGTGTAGGGATCTCTTCATGAAATTTTTTCTTTAGTTCAAATGATGTCTCAAATGCTTGATCTAGTTCTTGTTTAGTCCAGTTATCGCATGCTAGGAAATGTTTTCCTTTTAGATTTGTATCCATTTAATTCTTTCGAAAAATTGTTAATGGTTAAAATAGTAACTTTTTTTTCACCTGAAATGAAAAAATATTTTAAGTAATATACAATGAAAACATTTATTTCCCGGTCTTTCATGTCACATCAAATAATTTTCCATACTACTTCATTTAAATATTAAATAGCCTCAAATGCAATAGATGAGCTAATAATTAAAAATATATAATTGCTTAATTATATTTTACTCTAAAATCTTTCAA
>CAJXGP010000622.1 GCA_913053915.1 uncultured Ignavibacteriales bacterium
AGAGACGTTGCATGCAACGTCTCTACAAAACATTATTGATTTTTTTATATCTAAAAGGAATAATTATGAGTTCTCTATTTGATTCCAAACTAATTGAAACCGATCTATCAAATCTTGAGAGCAGCAATTTAATTAATGAAGATTTAGCGGCAACTAAAATTAATGAGAGAACTTGGGGAACATATAATTTTACAGCGCTGTGGATTGGTATGAGTGTTTGCATTCCTACTTACTTATTGGCAAGCGGACTAATTGTCGGTGGTATGAATTGGTGGGAAGCGCTTCTTACGATTACACTCGGCAATATAATTGTATTAATCCCAATGGTACTAGATGCGCACGCAGGGACAAAATACGGCATTTCCTTTCCTATATTAATGAGGGCTTCTTTTGGTACATTAGGTTCAAATATTCCTGCTTTATTAAGAGCAGTGGTTGCATGCGGTTGGTTCGGTATCCAAACATGGATCGGTGGTCAGGCAGTTAATTCTCTGATTATATTGATTTTTCCTAAGTGGGCTATATTTTCTTTTGGTCCTGCTATCGGGTTTATGATTTTTTGGGGAATGAATGTTTATTTTATTGTGAAGGGAACGGAATCGATAAAATGGCTTGAATCTTATACCGCCCCTTTCCTTCTTTTAATAGCGTTAGGACTATTAATTTGGGCGTACATTAATGGCGGCGGATTTGGTCCTATTTTAAGTCAACCTAGCAAGTTTAAAACATCTTGGGCTTTTTGGGAATTTTTCATTCCGTCTTTAACAGGAATGGTAGGTTTCTGGGCAACATTATCACTTAATATACCCGACTTTACAAGGTATGCAAAAAGTCAGAAATCCCAAATAATTGGTCAAGCAATCGGTCTTCCTCCAACTATGGCGTTTTTTTCTTTTATTGGTATAGCAGTTACCTCTGCAACTGTTGTAATATTCGGTAAAGCAATTTGGAATCCAATTATTTTACTTTCAAAATTCAAAGATCCTTTTTTAGTTTCTATATCCTTGATTGCGTTAATTGTAGCTACTCTTACAACGAACATTGCTGCCAATGTTGTTTCCCCTGCAAACGATTTTTCTAATTTATTTCCCAAGAAAATCAATTTTGTGAAAGGCGGATTGATAACGGCTGTTATAGGAATAGCTATGATGCCGTGGAAACTACTTTCAAATTACAGCGCTTATATCTTTGGTTGGTTGGTGGGTTATTCTAGTTTTCTAGGCCCGATTGCCGGCATATTAATTTGCGATTATTTTATTATCAGAAAACAAAAATTAAAAGTTAGAGATTTATACATGCGGAATGGAATTTACGAATATAAAAATGGATTTAATCCGAAAGGGATAATAGCTCTTTGTGCCGGTGTGTTTGTTGCACTCATCGGCTTGTTGGTTCCTCAAGTAAGTTTTTTATATAATTATGCATGGTTTGTTGGTTTTTTAATATCTTTTATTGTTTATTTTATAATAATGAGGAAAGAGTCCATTCTAAAAAGCTCAATGTAAATTCTTAAGTCAAAGCTTTTCCACAAGAAAATTTTTTTAGGATGGACTCATTAAATTCTATAATTCAGGGGAATAAAAAAAGCTAAAATCACTTCTAATCGTAATTTTCGCAATTCCGTTTTTAGCGGAGAGGGAGGGGTTCGAACCCTCGATACCCCTTTACAGAGTATGACGGTTTAGCAAACCGTTGGTTTCAGCCACTCACCCACCTCTCCGTGTGATTTTGTTCGGCTGAACTATTATTAATTTTATTCTTAATAATACAAAGATAATATTTTAATTCAAAACCGGCAATTTTGATTATATTCTTACTGAAAAATTTTGTCTCCGGCGGCATTGCATTGCGTGATTATTGTTACTAATATTATGATTATTGTGTATTGATGTTTCAGGGTTGAGTCGCTATTTAAAAAATTGAAATGTTTTTTAGTCGTTCTGCTACCGGATATTTAGATATCCGGCCGGTATAAGCCAAAAGATAATTTAGTGATAATAGAACTAATTATTTATATTAGTATCTTATCAGAGATAT
>CAJXGP010000623.1 GCA_913053915.1 uncultured Ignavibacteriales bacterium
CTTTGGCTCTTGCTATTAAATGCATATGATTACTCATCAAAACCCAACTGTACAACTCTAATCCTTTTTCTTGCTGACAGTACCGCAAACTCTCCACTACAATATCTTTGTAACGTTTTCTTGTAAATACATCTATCCATTCTACTGTACTAAATGTTAAATAATACAGCCCATTTTGATCTCCTATCTTATAACTTGTCGTGCCTTTACTCATCCATCCAAAATTACAAAAAAGCCTAACATCTCTGTTAAGCTTTCTGCTATGCCAGTTACAAACTGGCTTTAACCTTTATCATTCTTTTAACCTTTTATTTACCGTTGAAGTTTCCGCTACCGCTCAAACTCCAACGAGCGGGGGGGTAAAAGAATTAATGATTTGTTTTAGCCCTTCATTTGATTGGGGTCTTGTCTAGTATCAAAAATATCTGTGATGTAAATCACTTTCTTTTCTGTTCTGTAAATTACTTTGTAATGTCCTTCTATTATTCTTCTGTGTCCTAATTTTAAGTGTTCTAAATATTCTTCTTTCTTTCCTAATTTAGGATGTTTGATTAAAATATCTGTAGAGTCTAAAATCTGGTCTCTTATTTCTATTAGCTTTTCTAAACTAACTTCTTTTGAAATAAAGTCTAAGGATTCTTGTAAAGATATTAATGCTTGTTCTGTGTATTCTATCTTCATCTAGCTAAATAATCATTGCTTCTTTTTATTATTTCTTCTTTACTAAAAAAATGTTCTGTTGCAATATTTTCTTCTGATTTTAAAGCTCTTTTAGTTAGCCTTTCTTTTAGGGTGCTATCCAAACTTGTTTTTGTTAATAGGGTTCTAATTGCTTGCAAAATACTAGTATCACTTTCGCTTTCTATTAATTGCTTCAATTCTTCTTTACTTGGTAAAACTGTTAGATATTTACTCGCAAATATTTGTTCGTTATTTTCAGGCAAAGTTATTTCTACCAAAGCATCATTTTTATCTCTACATAAAATTATTCCGATAGTTTTATTTTCTTCCGGCAGTTTTACATATCTATCGTAGTAATTGACATACATTTGTATTTGTCCCAAATCTTGGTGAGTTAATTTTCCAATTTTTAAATCTATCAGAACAAAACAACACAGTAACCTATTATAAAAAACTAAATCTACTATAAAATGATCTTCTTCAAATGTAAACCGGACTTGCCTTCCTATAAAGGCAAAACCTTTTCCTAATTCAAGCAAAAAGTGTTCTAATTTATCTATTAATCTTTGTTCCAATTCAGTTTCGTTGTATTTGGCATTTTCAGGTAAGCCAATAAATTCAAGAACATAGGGATCTTTGAGACTATCTTTCGAGGTTTCAATTATTTGTCCTTTCTCAGATAATTCTTTTACTGCTTTTTTATCTCTACTTAAAACAAGTCGTTCGTATAATGCAGAATTAAATTGTCTTTTTAACTCTCTTAAACTCCAACCATTCTCTATGGCTTCTTTTTCATAAAATTTTCTTTCATCAGGATTATCAATTCTCATTAGCATTAAATAATGAGACCAACTTAAATTGAATTTATCAGACAGTGTTTGGTGTTTCTCAGAATTAGCAGACAGTGTCTGCTGTTTTTGATATATGAGATAGAAAGTTCTCATTTGTTGAATATTTGTAATTGAAAATCCTTTTCCGAATTCTTTTGATAATTTTATTGATAATTCCGCAATTAACTCTTGTCCATATGTCGCTCTCTCTTTTCCTTTTTGTTCTTCTTCAACAATTATTCTACCAATCTCAAAATACGTAATAACCATTGTCTTGTTAACTGTTTGAACAACTGTTTTACGAGCATTTTTCAACAACTCAGAAATTTTATTGTAGAAATTAGTCAAATTCATTTTTCTTATTTCGCCCATTTTGGCATACCTTTTACTTTACTGTAAATTTAATCATAAAGTGTAATGTTTTTACAAACTCCATTTTTGCCAATAACTACTAACAGCGGGCAAGCATATTACACAATTTTTCTTTTAATCTATCAATACATGTTCAAAGGAATTTATACC
>CAJXGP010000624.1 GCA_913053915.1 uncultured Ignavibacteriales bacterium
AGATTGTTTCGGTAATTCACTCGTGAATGCTGGATAATGGAGATGAACAGCGTTATTTGTAAGTAATATATATAACTGATACTCACTACCTGGATCTCTTAATACATGGGCTGCTGTTAAAAGAAATGGATCTCCATTATGTTCAACGAGAATTGACGTACCAGCAATATTAACCATATTTTTCTTATCATAATAAATTATTGGAAATATTGATTGGTACAATGATTCAAGTTCGTTTTTCATAGTTTTATCACGTTATCACTAAACTAAAGAATACTTTATAGAAATCCTCATTTAATTCTAAACACCTAATTCTAAGGACCAGCACAAGTTGTCAAGTTAAAACTGCCAATTCTCACGTTCCATAAAGCCCTCCAAATTAGTGCAATCAATTTTAAAATGCTGACATACATTAGGAATCCTAGCTGCATTTTCTTTAAATGTTTCTTCTGTAACAACACAGGCATTTTTAACTTGTGCAGAAGCAATCACAAAAGGATCGGCTAACTGATAGGAAAAATTATACTATAAGGATGAGCCAAAGTCAAGGATTATCTTTTAGTGGACATAATGTTTCTTATTTATTAGATTTCTTTAAGGGTAAATTGAATTCTTTGTCTTTTAATTATAATTTAAAGAAAAACACCGATCAGATACTGTCATCACCAATTTGAAACAAGGGAACCTGCCTCAAGACAAGGACTTTCTCTCATAGCTTTGGCAATAATAAATAGAGAAAAATACTTGTCTAAGTTCTTATATATTACTATCTTCTACAAAAATAAAGAAATAGGCAAAACTATGACAAAACTTTTAGAAGAAGCTATTGATAAAGTATCAAAACTTCCAGACGATTTACAGGAGCAAATAGCAGAGAAAATGCTTAAATATTATAACGATTTGAAATGGGACGAATTATTAGCTCATCCTAAGTCTGAGATATTGTTAGAAAAAATGAAAAAAGAAGCTATTAAAGAAATTGAAGCAGGTGAAACTTTAGACACAGACGAGTTTTTTGAAAATCATGAGATCAAAGACAACCAAAAGCTTTACAAAACTTCTGAACAAACTACCGGTAGAAGTACAAAAACGGGCTAAAGAAAAACATAAGCTCTTTAGACAAAACCAAAATCACCCAAGTCTAAACTTTAAGAGGCTTCAAAAAGATAATGAGCTTTGTTCAGCAAGCATAACAGACGATTTTCGAACACTAGGATATATAAAAAATAATACGATATACTGGTTCTGGATTGGTTCTCACTCAGATTACAATCAGTTAATTTCTCAATTATGAATGGTTTACAAAAGGATGCTTTTTTGGGTAGTCAACATTTTTTGATAGGAAAAATGATACTAGAAGAATGAGCCAAAGTCAAGGATTATCTTTTAGTGGACATAAGGTGGATTCTTTTGTATTTTCTTAAGGGGGATATGTGTTTCTTTTTCTTTGTTTTTTAATCTTAATTATTCTTTGTTATATGGTGTTATTATTTTCATTCAATTCGCTTTTGCGAGCAAAAAGGTAACCCTCTTCAAATTCCATGATAGCTGTCACAAATTGCAATTTGATCATCATTTTTCTCAAAGTTCCAGATAAACCCATTATAATATTGCGAAAAACACCGGACCATTGTACTTCGTAAGTAACTACAGATCCATTATTAAATGGTTCAAGTACATACTTATGTGTTAAACCCTGTTGAACGAAAACTAACTTTTTATTTAAATCTCTTTCCAAGTATACTTGCTCTCTGGACAATTTCTGTCCAATTATATTTTCTAAAACAGTCATCTCCCTTTCATAATTGCTCATATCAATTAAATGGGAATAAATAGTTTCGGGTTTTAATCTGCTTTCAATTCTATGAATTAGTGTTCCCATTGTTGTTTAATGCCTTTTATAAATGATTGATTGATAGGAAAAATGATACTAGAAGAATGAGACAAAGTCAAGGAATTGATAGGAAAAATCAGGGCTATTTCATTCTTCTCTAACTCTTTATTATTCTAGCTAATGTAGCCAGA
>CAJXGP010000625.1 GCA_913053915.1 uncultured Ignavibacteriales bacterium
GTAATATTATTGTCGATGGCTTGTTTAGCTTCTTCCTTAACATGATTGGGAGTATTAAAATCGGGTTCGCCAATACTCAAATTTATTATGTTTATACCCTGATTTTTAAGCTCATGGCTGTATTGCGCCATCTTCATAATAGCCGATTCTCTCAGGTTTTGAATCCTTTGCGAAAGCATTTTTTTATTCATATATAATATTGATTTTGACAATTTCTAATATGGCTTTCTAATTCTAATGATTAATAATTTTGCGCAGCAACGGCTTCAATTTCAATAAAGCAACCAAAATGCAGTTCGTTTACAGCAACGATGCATCTGACAGGCCTGTGTTTTCCGAAAAAATTACAATAAATAGTGTTCACTTTATTCCAGAGCCGGATATCTGAAATATAAATTCTCATTTGAAGAACATCATTTTTGGAACTACCTGCTTCCTTTAAAAGCAATAAAACATTGTCCAATGCCTGTTTTGTTTGATCTTCAATAGCTTCAGGGATTTTTTTTGACTTAGGATCCAGCGGCAATTGTCCTGAAAAGTATAAAATCCCATTGTGTGCGATAACCTGTGAATAATGGCCGTTACTTTCGGGCATGTTTTTGGTTTGAATAATTTCCATGATTAGGTTTATTTTTTTACATATTCATCTGCTATGCAATAAATAAGTAAAAGCAAATGTTTTATATGTTTGGCAGATATAAGATTAAACTAATAAAATTATTTGATGGCCATCTGCACATTCTTTGCAGAATTTCAAAAAACAACTTCATTTCGGGAGCAAATATATACAATTTTTTCATTTTACAATTATTTAACATAAAATATTTGGATTTATAATATTTTTTACATATCTAATTTATAATTACATTATAATTTTTATAGTAGCATTTTATATAAATTTAATATTTATATTCATTAATTACTTTGTATTCATTAGTTATTATATATTTTTTATTACAAATTATATTAAAGCGCCCACTGACGAATTTGGTTTATTCATAATTTTTTTATAATTTTGTTTTTATTGCTAATAACAGGGCTAAATCCTAAAAATATTCAAAAAAAATGAATCCGATATTACAACTTGACAGTCTTGACCATAAAATTCTTAGTTATTTAACCCGAGATGCTCGAATTTCCTATCTTGAAATTGCACGACAATGCCGTGTATCAGGCGCTTTGATACACCAGCGTGTTAGTAAACTCAGGGAGGCAGGTATTATTTCAGGTTCAAGGTTTATAGTTAATCCTAAAGGATTGGGCTATTTGTCAGTGGCTTTTGTAGGAATAAATGTAGGCCTTATGAGCCCTCATTCCCAGACACATGTTTTTGAAAAAATATCCCAAATTTCCGAAGTTGTTGAATGTCACCATGTAACTGGAAAATTTTCCCTCTTTTTAAAGATTTATGCCAAAGATAATGAACATCTAAAAAAGATATTAGTAGACCAAATTCAATCCATCCCTGAAGTTATTGCTACCGAAACCTTTATTTCATTAGAAGAAGGCTTCAACAGGCAATTGCCTACCGAATAATAGCACCAGCCCAATTTCTCCCAAAAGATTTATACTTAAAAAATTAATAATTATTTAGCAGCCTCAAATACACCCATATACCATAGAAAGAACAGTCAGGGTAGTGTTTCCCTTTACCGGCGCAAACTCCATTGTTCACAAGTTCTGTTGACACTTTAGGGGTGTATTTCCCCGGAAAGTGATAATAATCACTGAGTCAGCCCAAAAGGCTTTAATCAAGACATCAATTTTCGAGCTGAAACTCACTAAACGATGGCAACACAGCTATTTAAAATTTCTGATAAAAGGCACTGCCTATTGTTGACAACAACATTCGGAGTTAGTACCATAAAACCATAAACGCTGATAATCGTTGGCAAACCGATGTATTTGCTTTAACCTAAAGCGCTGTTTTTCATATTTATTGAAGAATATTTGTCATTCAACAGCCGTATAAAAAGTTCTGTAAGAATCGTGCAATATTTATTTAAAAAAAGAGT
>CAJXGP010000626.1 GCA_913053915.1 uncultured Ignavibacteriales bacterium
ATAAGATAACTAAATAATTAACTATATATATGTTCTATTTAATTAAATTAAGTATATAAAATTTCTTTATCAAAATTGAAAATAATTTAAATACCGGTTATTCAATAAGACACAAAGAAACTTTACCGGCTATTCAAGTTGAGGTTTTAAATGGATGCGGTATCTCCGGTGTTGCGCAAAAAATTACAAATTACTTACGAAGTAAAAAATTTGACGTTGTTCAAATGGGAAATTACATTTCGTTTGATGTGGAAAATACAATAGTTATAGATAGAACCGGAAACATCCAAAATGCTTATGATGTTGCCGAAGCATTAGGTGTTGATAAACAGGATGTAATTCAGCAAATAAATAAAGATTATTTTTTAGATGTTTCAGTAATAGTTGGAAAAGATTATAATAAATTAATACCTAATAAATGAAGGGATGAATTTGGATTCATTACAATTAGCCGAAAAAATCACTTATCTTATCTTTAATAAAAAAGGATACGACGTAAAAATTTTAGACCTGAAAAACCTGACTACTTTTGCAGATTTATTTGTTATTTGTTCAGCGGATTCCGATACACAAGTTAAAGCAATTGCTGATGAAATAGATAAAAGCTTGAGAGATGAGGGTATTAAATGCTGGCACAAAGAGGGTTACAGAGGATTAAATTGGGTATTAATTGATTATGTCGATGTGATTGTTCATATATTCAAAAAGCAAGTAAGAGAATTTTACAACCTCGAAAAACTTTGGGGAGATGCCCCTATAATTGAAGTTACGGATCCGGCACAAGAAAATCAGCTTCCGGTAGTAAATAAAAGCTAACGAAGAATACGCTTTTTATTAAATTTGACTTTTGTAAAGGATTAAATTGAAAGAATACTTATATTCGGCTTTTAATAAAGCATCTGAAAAATTAGAATATCTAAAAGATATAACTTTTACATTTGATATTCCAAAATTAGATGCACATGGAGACCTCTCCTCAAATGTACCTATGATCCTCGCAAGAAAATTAGGAAAAAACCCCCGGAAAATTGCAGAGGAAATTGTTAATAGCTTAAATCTTGATTCTGATATTATAGATAAAATTGAAATAGCCGGTCCAGGGTTTTTAAACTTTTACTTTACCACCGGATATATAACCGGAGTTGTCAATGATATTTTAATGGCTAAGGACAAATATGGTAAGAGTGACAAATATAAAGGTAAAAGAGCCGACGTTGAATTCGTTTCTGCAAACCCTACCGGTCCGCTTACTGTTGGGCATGGACGAAATGCTATTGTAGGAGATACTGTTGCTAATCTTCTTGAATGGGTAGGATATCAAGTGGATAGAGAGTACTACTTCAATAATGCCGGACGACAAATGAGAGTTCTAGGTGATTCGGTTAAATTCCGGTATTTGGAATTACTGGGAAAAAATATTGATTTCCCTTCGGATTATTATCAAGGTGAATATATCAGTGAAATTGCTGAACAATTGTACAATGAATACGGTGATAAATTAATTGATGAACCTCCGGAAGGGATATTTAAATCTAAGGCTGAAGAAGAGATATTTAATAATATTAAAAAATCATTGGATAAATTAAAAATTAATTTTCAGATTTTCTTTAACGAAAATTCCTTATATGAAGAAGGTAAAATTGATTTAGTGTTAAAAAAATTCAAAGATAAACGATTATCGTATGAAAAGGATAATGCAATTTGGTTAAAGCTGTCGGAATTAGGTTCTCAACAAGACAAAGTTATTGTGAAATCTACCGGCGAACCGACCTATCGATTACCGGATATCGCTTACCATATTACTAAATTTGATCGAGGTTATGACTTGATAGTTGATATTTTCGGCTCAGACCATAATGCCACATATCCCGATGTACTAGCCGGGTTAAAGGCGTTGGGAAAAGATACTTCGAAAGTTAGGGTTTTGATCTATCAGTTTGTAACTATTATGGAAAACGGAGAGGTTGTAAAAATGTCTACTCGAAAAGCGAATTATATCACTTTAGATGAGTTG
>CAJXGP010000627.1 GCA_913053915.1 uncultured Ignavibacteriales bacterium
TGGTTTCGGATTTTGCGCTCTTTGTAAAACTCTAATATAAGTTATAATTGCCCATCTCTGTTCTCTGGTTATTTGAGATGCATAAGAGGGCATGATATTTGAACCATTTGTAATGATATGATATAATTGACCGTCGCTGGCTCCAACTACCATTTGTGAATGCAAAGTAGGACCTGGAGGAAATTGACCTTGTAATCTACTATTGCCTTCACCTAGATTACCGTGACAAGGGCTGCAAAACGTTAAAAATTTACTTTGACCTAATTTTAAGACTCCCTTTGTTGGAAGCAATGGATTAGAATATGGAACCGCCGGTTCAGATTTTCCCATATATGGGTAAGGTATATAATTTTCGGCGACGGTACCACTTACCGGAGTTCTCATTTCACGTCTATTATAAAAGAATGTACTGGGATTTTGAGAGTTTCCCTTATTTTGTTTCATCATAAAATCAAAAGGAGGAAGATACATCAGTTTATTTAAGGTTATAAACGTTCCCAAAGAAGTTGCAATCACTATTATACCTAAAAATAATAAAAATTTAGGTTGAAAGACCGGATATGTTTCTGTTTCAGGGTAATATATAAGTTCGGTTGATTTAGCCCCTAATCCCTTTAACAATTCTGTAACTTTTCCCAGTTCAAATAACGGGTCGGCAGCTTCAATAACAATACCGTACTTATCAGCCGAAACATTTTTCATATAATTAGTATCGTGCAAGGGATGATTATTATAAGGCAATTTAAAAAGGACAAATATTATTCCTATAACCGTTGCTACCGCACCAAAAAGTACTGTTACTTCAAAAACAATTGGTATAAAAGCAGGTAAAGGAAAAGAAGGCTTACCGCCAATAACCAGAGGATAATCTACTGAATTAGTCCACCACATAAACCAAAGGATAAATATTCCACCGAATAAACCGAAGAAAAGTGTTGTATAACCAATCTTAGAGCTGCTTAGTCCCATTGCTTTATCCATACCAAGGATAGGATATGAAGTATTCACATCAAATTTTTTATATCCGTCATCTCTAACTTTTTCTGCAGCTTTTATAATTTGATCAGGAGTATCAAATAATGCAGCAACCGAATGCAACTTTTTCTCTTTAGTCACTATTTCCTCCATGATTTGTTGGTTGTGCTCCTATAATTTCAGCTTTAATCTCGGACATTGCAACAACAGGTAACATTTTTGTATAAATCAAAATAAATGTAAAAAACATTCCAAAACTACCAATCAAAATACCAAGATCAATAGGAGAAGGTACAAAATAAGACCAACTGGACGGCAAGAAACTTCTACTTAAGGATGAAACAATAATTGTATATCTTTCAACCCACATACCTACATTCACCAGTATAACAACTGTTAACATAGCCGGTATAGATCTTCTGATTCTTCTCGACCAAAAAAACTGTGGAACTAATGCATTACAAGTAATCAATATCCAATAGCCCCAAGCATAAGCTCCAAATGCTCTATTTACCATAGCATACAATTCTGTTGGAACACCGCTGTACCAGGAAATAAATGCCTCCATTAAATATGCATAACCAACCATCGAACCTGTTACAAGAATAAGTTTATTCATCTTATCTAAATGGTTCAAAGTGAAAACGTTTTCCATGTCAAAAACTTTTCTTAAAAATACCAACACGGTAACAGCCATTGCAACTCCTGAATACACAGCGCCGGCTACAAAGTATGGAGGAAATATAGTTGAATGCCAACCGGGTACTATGGCAGCGGCAAAGTCCATACCAACCACACTATGCACAGAAAGAACAAGTGGGGTTAATAAACCGGCTAAGATCAAATAAGCTTTATTATAATGCAGCCAATGTCTGTTGGAATGCCTCCAACCGAGGCTGAAAAATCTATAAATCATTTTTTTAATCTTTTTCGCTGTTCTGTCTCTAAGAATTGCAAAATCAGGTATTAAACCAATAGTAAAACAAAAATCTTATCTGGATCCAGACGTATTAATACGATACAGTAAACAC
>CAJXGP010000628.1 GCA_913053915.1 uncultured Ignavibacteriales bacterium
ATTCATAAATTTCACATTTTTATCGATCAAATTGTCGACGGTTTTATATATGTCGGAAGAAATTCACTTTTACTTATAATGGTTACATCTGCTTTTATGGGTCTGGTACTCGGCGTGCAACTCAGTTCTCAAATCGGTCCTTTAACTCCTCACTGGGTAGAAGGGGGAGTAATATTACGACTTGTACTATTGGAAATGGGCCCGATTATTACGGGACTTATACTTGCCGGCAGGGTTTCGTCAGGCATTGCATCTGAAATAGGTGAAATGAAGGTTACCGAGCAAATTGATGCTTTACGAACAGTGGCTATTGATCCCATAGAATATTTGGTAATGCCGCGACTTTTAGCAGGAATGTTTGCTGTTCCTATGCTTATAGTTTTTGGAGATGTAGTTTCAATTTTCTTTGGATTTTTTTCATCAAACATTTATATGGGAATGACCTGGAATGAATTTGTTAAAGGAATGAGACAGGCTTTTGTTCCGACAGATATTTTCACAAGTATTATAAAAGGTTATATTTTTGGAATAGCTATAATTTTATTCGGTTGTTTTTTTGGTTTGCAAGCTAAACATGGAGCCAAAGGTGTTGGCAAAGCAACTACACATGCAGTAATTTGGTCTTCAATTGTAATTATTATTTTAGATTATATTATTTCAGCATCTTTATCTTTCTTATGGTAGAAATAAAAAATTTATCGAAATCTTTTAATCATAATAGAAATAGAGTCCTTGATCAATTGAATCTTTCGATTTTTGACGGTGAAATTTTATCGATTATCGGCGAAAGCGGAGTTGGTAAATCCGTTTTTGTTAAATGCTTAATCGGTTTAATAAAGCCCGACTCCGGACAAATTTTTATTGACGGTGAGGAAATTACGGACTTATCGGAAGAAGAACTAAATAAAAGAATAAGAATAAAAATGGGTATGGTTTATCAATACGGGGCTTTGTGGGATTCACTTACTGTAGGTGAAAACATTAAACTCGGTTTGAAATTTAAAAGACATCTCCCGGAATCTGAAATGGATAAAATAACCGATGAAATTTTGGAATTAGTTGGATTACCAGAAGTTAAAAATAAATATCCCGATGAACTGAGCGGAGGAATGAATAAACGTATCTCCATTGCGAGGGCTATTGTAATGAAACCCAAATACCTTATTTACGATGAACCTACTACAGGACTTGATCCGGTGTTAATTAATATTATAGATGATCTTATCGTGAAATTAAATAAAGAACATAAAATTACTTCCCTGGTAATTAGTCATAATATACATAGTGCCGAAACTATTTCCGACAGAGTATGTATGTTATACCAAGGCAAAATAATTCACCTGTGTGATGCTGATAAAATATGGAAGCAGGATAATAAAATATTTAATCAATTTATACATGGAGATGTTAAATTCCAATGAAAACTAAATATAATGAACTTTTCATCGGGTTATCGGTAACTATTGTGCTCTTTATAGTAATTGGCGGAATAATGTGGCTCGAAAGATCTAATTTTTTAGAACATGGATTGAACTTGAATTTGGTAGTCGAAAACGCAAAAGGTATACAAGTAAGCGACTACATATTTTATAAAGGATTAGATGTAGGAACAGTCCAATCGGCAAAACTTTCCCCAAAAGGTATTGTTGTAAAATTAAAAATTACAAAGGTAGATACCATTCCAATTGATTCTAAGTTTGAAATTAAAGAGATGAATCTATTAGGTGAAAAAGGTGTTGAAATTACACCGGGTTATTCTAAATCTTACTTAAAAAATGATGCTTTTGTTTACGGTACATCAAGTGGAGGAATAACTGCATTATTGGATAGCGGCAAAATATTAACGCACCATCTTGATAAAATATTTACTAATATAGATTCGCTTTCTAACAAAAAAATAGCCCGAAAAGTACGAGCAACTTTAATTAAGCTAGATGAATCGGTTGGGTTGATGCACCGGCTACTTAAAGAAAATTTAGGCGATATACATCAGACAATTCAGAACA
>CAJXGP010000629.1 GCA_913053915.1 uncultured Ignavibacteriales bacterium
TAAATGCGCAATTTCTGCTTCTTTCCTTATTAGTAATTTGGTACATTTCTTCAAAATCAACTAAACTTTACGATGAATTTCGTTCAAGGAATTTTAGTCACGAGCTTATAGCTTTAATAAGAAATGTTTTTATTCAAATTATTAGCGCAATAATAATACTTTTTTTATTAAAAGAAGGACGATTATCGCGTTATTTTATTATTGTTTTTTCAACCACCACATTAATATTACTAAGTATTCAAAAATTCATATTACGTAAACTTTTAGATTATTTTAGGGCA
This sequence comes from uncultured Ignavibacteriales bacterium, assembly GCA_913053915.1. The sequence continues at coordinate 282 of CAJXGP010000629.1, forward strand.
AAAGGAAGGAATATAAGAAGCTTAATAATAATCGGTGCCGGAGAAGTAGGCAAAAATTTTTACGATTCCATTTTTAATAACCCTCACTTCGGATATAAAATTATTGGCTTTTTGGATGATAAAAGCAAAACGTTTCTCAACGGACAATATCTTGGTAAAATAGACGAATTAGATACTATACTCAGCAGGCAAAGAGTTGATGATGTAATTATTGCTTTGCCAAACTACGCAACTGATAGATTAGAAGAAGTAGTTAGAACTTGTGAAAACCATACAACACGCATAAAACCGGATTATTTCAAGTTTTTAACCTTTCCCTTTATGGGAACATTTACTATATTAATATTTTAGAATATGCGTATTATTTCAAGAAAAACTTTAATAAATTTCTGGGAAAAACATCGCGAAACAGAACAGGCTTTAAAATCCTGGTTTGATGAAGTATCAAATGTAATATGGACATCGCCCAATAAGTTAAAAGAGCAATATAGAAATGCTTCAATTATTACAAATAAGAGAGTCGTTTTTAATATTAATGGAAATAAATATCGTTTAGTTGTGGACGTTGAGTATAGAATTGGAATTGTTTTTATTGTATGGATTGGTACGCACAAAGAATATGATAAAGTAAATATAAAGGAAATTAAATATGTTAAAACCTATTAGAACTAAAAAAGAATATAAAGAAGCATTAGACAAGGTATATCTATTAATGCAAAAAGATTTAAAGTTAAATTCTTCTAAGTATGATGAGTTAGAAATACTTTCAATACTTATCGAAAATTATGAAAAAAAGAATGTTCCAATTGAATTACCTGATCCGGTAGAAGCTATTAAATTTAGATTGGAACAGCTTGGCCTTAAACGCTCTGCATTAATTTCAATTATTGGTTCCAAAAGTAGAACCTCAGAAATCCTTAATAGAAAAAGGAAATTAAGTTTGTCAATGATCCGCGCGCTCCACAAAAAGTTAAATATACCCGCTTCTTCTCTAATTGCTGATTATTCTAAATAATTTAAATATAAAAGTTTAAAAGAGCGTCAGTAATTTTTATGTGTTCTGTCGTATTTAATTTTAGAATTAAAAACAATATATTAGAAAGTGTATGAGTAACAAACAAATGTTTGAAAAAATTAAGCACTTAAATGCAATTGGACAGGAGTATTGGAGTGCAAGAGAGTTGCACACCGTTTTAGATTATATAAAATGGGATAAATTTCTTCATGTAATTGATAAAGCAAAACGATCTTGTGAAAACTCGGGTCAGTCCTCTGAAAACCATTTTCCCCGCGTGGAGAAATTGGTTAAAATTGGGTGGAACAATGCCTGAAGAATTGCCTACGGAAGATAGCATAAAAAAGATTAAAGTAAAGAACGGAAATGATTAAAAATGATTTAAATGAGCGGCTTTTTAATTTTGCAGTTAGATGCTTGAAGTTTATACGAACACTTCCGGATACTACTGAGTATAAGATAATTAAATATCAACTTGCAAAATGTTCTACTTCTTCCGGTGCGAATTATGAGGAAAGTCAAGCCGGTTCTTCAAAAGCCGATTTTAATAATAAAGTAAGAATTTCTTTACCCTGTGTAATAATTTTCATTAAAATGATAAATATTTTTTTAATCTGTTTTTAATATATCGCTTACCATAAGTTGTTTTTAAATATTTCTCCCTACGTGTTGCATCTTGTTGATTTATACAGCCTTCAAAATATATTAG
>CAJXGP010000630.1 GCA_913053915.1 uncultured Ignavibacteriales bacterium
TTCCTGTCCGCATTTGGCTTTCCTGTGGAAGAATTACCTCACAAGATGCAAATATCTCCGGAGCGCTACTCAGCACAGGGCCCCGGCGGAGGAAATACAGACAACGCTATCTATTGCAAACAGGTCTTTAGTCAGGTCATTCACTCTTCCTCTTTTCGCAGTTAAAGTTGTAGTTTTTAATTGTCGTTCATTATAGAAATCTATCTTAATATTATCATCCAACAAGGTTTTATGTGATTTTGTAAACATCAGAATATGCCCCGCATGAAGTATAGCTACAGTTCTGCCCGAATCGGAAAATATAACCGTACTATTCCAGCTCTCTTGTGCAGGAATTTCTTTATCGTTCAAAGCCGGATTTATTGACGGATTAACTTTATTTTCACCGCATCCGAAAAAGAATAAGACAACAAATATGATCAAAAGATATTTCATCTTTGGCGAAGCCCAAGATTAATTAAATCATGTAGATGAACAATTCCGATTGGTTTTTTATCATCATCTTGAATAATTAAAGTTGTAATTTTAAAATTTTCCATTTGTTGCAATGCAAACGAAGCGAGGTAATTTTGTTTGGTTACTTTGGGATTACGCGTCATAATATCTCCGGCAATCAAGCCCTTGATATCCAATGTTTTTTCGAGTAACCGTCGTAAATCACCGTCGGTAATAACACCCGTTAAATTTCTATTTTTATCAACAACACATGTTGTACCTAATCGTTTAGAGGTAATTTCAAAAATCACGTCTTTGAAAGAAGTATCTTCCGAAACAATTGGAACATCATCACCTTTTATCATGATTTCTTTAATTTCCAGAGAAAGCCTTTTCCCAAGGCTACCTCCGGGGTGAAGAAATGCAAAATCTTCGGTAGTAAAAGCTCTCTTTTGCAAAAGCGCCATCGACAATGCATCTCCCATTACCATCGTTGCGGTGGTTGAAGCCGTTGGAACAAGGTCATAGGGACATGCTTCTTCTTTTACTGAAATATTCAGCAGAATATCACAGTCTTCGCGAAGCTTCGAATCAGGGTTTCCAGACATTAAAATAAGAGTAACTTTTAAACGTTTAAGCAAAGGAATCAGGTTAAGAATTTCCTCCGAATTTCCACTTTTTGAAATTAGAATAACCACATCCTCTTTTCGGACCATACCCAAATCGCCGTGAAGTGCATCGGTCGGATGAAGATAAATCGCCGCCGTCCCCGTAGAGTTAAGTGTTGCCACTATTTTTCTAGCTACCAAACCTGATTTACCCATTCCTGTTAATACTACTCTTCCTACGGAATTAGAAATTACATCTACCGCTTTTACAAATTCGTTGTCTATTTTTTTCTCAAGATTAGCAACTGCAACCGCTTCGATACGTATGACTTCTCTTCCTCTTTCTATTATTTCACTCGCAGTCAAATTTTACCTCTTCGGAATAAATTAAATAAATTTTTCTTTTCATGTACTTTGCTCGATTTAAAAAAGAATGAATAATCTATATCAAACTTTCTTAAATATTTGTTATAAGATAAAAATGCCATTATTAAATCTTCATCTGTATATTTTTCATTTTGTTGAAAAAATAAATTGGGGCTTAAAACTATCTTACTTTCCCGAATATTTTTTATTAACATTAAGCTATTATAAAAGTTACTTATTGGGATCAAATGATTGACTCCGCTTATATAATCATGCAACCACAATCGTTTATGATCCGGAGCAATTGCCAGTAAATATTTACAGGGCAAAATAGTAATTTCTCGTATACTCGAATTATCATTTGGAGCTTTTTCTCCCGGAATCCAACTCGAATAATTCCAACTTCCGATTTTTATAACTTCTCCTCCAAAGGCATCAGCATTACTTGATGATAAATCTACCTCAATATATCCATCAACTTCTTCATGTATACTTACAGCAACATCGGTTTCTTTGAATATAATTGTTCCTATTGCAAAAATAGGGGAAGATGGCAGGGGATATTTATTCTCGTCTACTTTTGCTCCCAATATC